>NZ_JBIMKV010000002.1:112107-314274 GCF_051860985.1 Nevskia sp.
AGCGCGGACTTTGTGGTGACGACTGCCGCGCCGACGGTGAGCATCAACGACATCAGCGTGACGGAAGGGAACAGCGGGACGCAGCAGGCGGTGCTGACGGTGAGCCTGTCGTCGGCGAGCGCGAACACGGTGACGGTGTCGTACGCGACGGCGGATGGGACGGCGACGTCGGGCAGCGACTATGTGTCGGCGAGCGGGACACTGACGTTTGCGCCGGGTGTGACGAGCCAACCGGTGAGCGTCGGGATCGTGGGCGACACGGTATTCGAGTCGGACGAGACGGTGCTGGTGAACCTGAGCAGCGCGAGTGGCGCGACGCTGGCGAAGAGCCAGGGCGCAATCACGATCGTCAATGACGATGCTGCAACGCCGGCCTTCAGCATCGCCGATGCCTCGGTCGTCGAAGGGAACTCCGGCACCCGCAATATCGTTTTCGTGATCACGCTCAATCCGCCTGCGACGACGACAACCAGTGTCCGCGCGACCACCACCAACGGTACCGCCACCTCCGGCAGCGACTACAACGGCGGGTCTGCGTCCGCCAGCTTTGCGCCTGGCGAAACCAGCAAGAGTGTTGCACTGAGCGTTCGTGGTGACACCGTGATCGAAGAAGACGAAACGTTCTTCGTGACACTCAGCGCACCTTCCAGCGGAACGACGCTGGGTCGCAGCATGGCCACCGGCACCATCATCGACGATGACGGCGATCGGTCTCCGGATCCGTTCTCGTTCCCCCCAGTCACCAACGCCGCACAGGGTAGTGTCGAGACCAGTGCCGCGACCGTGGTGACCGGAATCAATACTGCAACGCCGATCTCGGTGACCGGGGGCAGCTACAGCATCAACAGCGGCCCCTTCACTGCGGCGCCCGGAACGGTGACGGCCGGCCAGTCGGTGCGTGTGCAACTGACTGCAGCCAGCGCGCCGAATACGACCAGTGTTGCGACGCTGACGATCGGCAATGCTTCTGCTGCGTTCTCGGTGACCACGGCGGCAGCTGGAGACAGCGTTCCGGATGCCTTCAGCTTTGCACCGCTGACCGATGTCACTCCGGGATCAACGCAGACCAGCAACGCAGTCACGATCTCGGGAATCGATACTGCGTCGTCGATATCGGTGGCCGGCGGGCTTTACAACGTCAATGGCGGCCCCTACTCCGGCAATTCGGGCACGGTTCGCGCAGGTGATGTGGTGACAGTGCAACTGCTGGCGCCATTCACCGGCAGCACCACGGGTACGGCAACTTTGACTGTCGGCGGTGTCAGCGCGGAGTTCCGGGTGACCACGGCATCGGTGGTGGCCGACAGCACGCCAGACGCATTCAGCTTCGCGCCGCGTACAGAAGTCGAGCCAAGCTCCGAACAGACCAGCGACGGCATCACGGTCAGCGGCATCAACGTGGAGTCGCCGATCAGCGTCGTGGGCGGTAGCTACAGCATCAACAATGGGCCGTTCTCGACGGCCGCTTCGGTGGTTCGCAACGGCGACCTCGTGGCGGTTCGCGTGACGGCGTCGGCCGCCTTCACCACTTCAACGCAGACCACTCTCGACATTGGCGGGGTACAGGCGGTGTTCGTGGTGACGACACGCGCTTTCGTGGCGGACAACCAGCCCGATCCACTGGCGGTGTTCACGAACATTTTTGGCGCGACCCGTTCGACGACTTATACGAGCCTGCCGGTGCAAGTACGCGGCATCAACGTGCCAGTCCCGATCTCGATCACCGGTGGTGGCACCTACAGCATCAATGGTCAGCCTCGTACGATGGCGGTGGGGTCGGTTGTCAACGGCGACATCGTTGACGTGCAACTGCAGTCTGCGGCCGACTTCGGCGTGACTACCAGCGTCACGCTGACGGTTGGAGATGTCAGCTCGACTTACGCCGTCGAAACGCTTGCAGCCGACCAGCATCCGGATGCGTTCGAGTTCCAACCGGCGTTCAACGTGTTGCCGTTCACCGCGAGTACCAGCAACGCGATTACAGTCGCCGGCATCAACACAGCCACTCCGATCTCGATTTCCCGCGGCGCCTACCGGGTCAATGGCGGTCCGTGGACGATGCTGGCTGGGACGGTCGTCGCTGGAGATATCGTAGAGATCTCGTCGGGATTCGCCGAGCAGGACTCGACCGGGGCAGTTCTCACCATTGGCGATGTATCCGCCACCTTTCTGACGTTCGAGGCGAACGGTCTTGCAGCACCTACCGCATTCAGTTTCGCACCGACCACGGCATTCACTTTGCTCGGCACCGTTAGCGAACCGGTGACAATTTCGGGCCTCGTCAGTCCAGGTCGTGTCCAGATCAGTGGTGGAATGTTCAGCGTCAACGGCGCTCCCTTCACTGGGACGACGGGCGTTGTTCGCAATGGCGACACGCTGCGCCTGCTGGTGACGGCAGGACCGCTGATCGGTGATGTCCGTACTGCGACGGTGACGATCGGCAGCTACAGCACGTCGTGGTCGGTGACCACCCAGGCCCCGGTCGATACCCTTGTCGATCAGCTTCGGTTCCCGGATGTGCGCTCCGCACCGATCAACAGCGAAGTCGTGTCGCCGCCGATCCCTGTCAGCGGTGTCAACGTCGTCGTGCCGATCTCGATCAACGCGCCCTACAGCTACAGCCTCAATGGTGGCCCGTACACCGGTGATCAGGGGGTTGCTAAACCAGGCGATATCCTGCGAGTCCGCGTGCTGACGGGACCTGAGTACGGACGCACTTATTCGGTCGACATCACCATCGGCGGTGGAACGATCAACTGGCCTGTTCGTACCGCGTCGTCGCCGGCGCGGCCGAGCAGATTCACGCTGGCGCCTGCATCGACCTACTCGGGGGCGTTGGTGTTGCCGGGCACGGTGCAATTCACCCAGCCGGTTGTAGTCAGCAATTCCACGGGTCCGACAGCAGTGTCGGTGACCAATGGTTTCTACAGCATCAATGGGGGGCCGTTCACTGCGGTTGCCGGCACCGTCAACGAGGGTGACAGCATCGTTGTTCGATTCGTCATGCCGACCACTTACTCGGCCAGTGCAGCTGTGACGCTTCGCCTTGGCAACGTCAGTTCGACGCTGACCTTGTCGACTGTCATTGATCCTGTGGCGAACACGCCGACCGTGGTTTCAGGCGCCTCCACCAGCTATGTCATCCGGACAGACGCGGTGGTGCCGGTACGGGCGTTCGTATTCAACCCGCCGGGCCTGCAAGCGGGCGATCGCAGGGCTGCGTACATCGACTGGAGTGGAGGCGGTTGGGCGCGCGGTGGTTTGCCTCAGTCCCGGTCGCGGTATTGGGCAACTGACCAGGGCATGGTGGTCATTTCTCCTGATCAACGTGTGAACGAGCGCTTTGGCACTTATGCCTACGTGCATGCGGATGACGTTCGCAAGGTCGTGCGCTGGGCTCAGGAGAATGCTGCGCAACTGGGTATCGATCCGACTCGAATCGTGGTGACAGGAACCAGTTCCGGAGGCGGCAATGCGGTTTGGGCGTCGTTGCTGGAGCCGCCCGTCACAACCTCGTATCGAAACAACCCGCTGTCGCGAGTGGGTGCAGTCGTGTTGCGCTCCGGCGTGAGCTCAACTGCACCAGATAGCCAATTGGCTCAATCGCAGCTGGACCGGTTCGGCGAGTTTGTCGATGCGATCAGCCCTGAACGCGGCATTGAACGTAATCTGCCGCCGTACCTGATCTTCCATGCGGATGGAGACATCGTCTTCGCAGAGAACGCGAACCTGCGCCTGTGCACAACGATCCGAGCGCTTGGGCGGACTTGTGATTTCGTGAACATTGCCGGCCTCGGCCACGACTGGCCGAATTCTCCGGGCAAGTCGGAGGAATCGCGTGTTCAGGAACTGGAGTTCCTGACCAGGATCGGCATCCTCCCGTCGGTTCAGACCCCGCCAGCACCGTAGGCGCCGCTGCGCAGGCCGGAGCCTTGTATGGCTCTGGCCTGCGCGAGTGGATCGCTAGCGCTGGAAGTCGTAGAGGCTGCCCAGCCCCAACAGCTGCGTCAGCTCGTCAAGGGCGCAGCGGGATGCGTTCAACAACTGCGGATCGGCAAGATCGGCCAACACCAACCGGTCGCGGTAGTGCTTGCCGATCCACTCCTCCAGACGTGCCGCCAGCGGCTCATCGATCCATACCTTCGGGTTGACGGCAGCGGTTTGCGCTGCACCCAGGACCACGCGCAGGCGCAGACAGGCCGGACCGCCGCCGTTGCGCATGCTCTGGCGCAGGTCGAAGACCTCGACACCGGTGATCGGATTGTCTGGCGCGTCGATGATCCGCTGGATTGTCGCCCAGACCGTTTCCTGCTCCTGGCATTCAAGTGCGCACAACAGACGCATGCTGCCGTCCGGCATCGTCACCAGCTGGCTGTTGAACAGGTAGCTGCCGATGGCCGCGTCGACGCTCAGCTCGCGGGCCTTGATCTCGATGAAGACCGGATCGCGACCGCGCAGGCGGCGCCTGGCCCAGTCCCGGATGGCCTGGGCATCGACGAATGCCGACTCGTGATGCAGCAGCACGTGCTGGTTGCCGACCGCGATGACATCGTTGTGGAACACGCCGGCATCGATCGCCGACGGCTGCTGCTGGGCGTGGAGAACATGATCCGGATCGAGCCGGTGCAGCCGGGCAATCGCTTCGCCAGCGGCACGGTTCTGCCGCGCCGGATGCACCGCCGGTTTCGGTTCCTTGTCGCTGCCGGCGCCGTAGACGAACAGTTCCAGCCCGTGACGGCCATACTCGGCGCACAGGCGCGTGTGGTTGGCAGCGCCTTCGTCGCCCATCTGCGGGGTGGACGGCAGTGGCGCGTGATGCACGAAGTGCCGTTCGTCGCGAAAGATCGTCGCCAGTGCCCGGCCGGTCACCACCGGTTCGATCGAGCGATGCAGGTGGGTCGCCAGATTGGCCGGCGTGAAGTGCACCCGCCCGTCGGCGGTGTCGGCGCCTGGCGAGACAGTGGCGGCGTTGGCCGTCCACATCGATGACGCCGAGGACATGGCGGCCAGCAGCTGCGGGGCGTCGCGATGGACGCGCTTCAGCACGTCGGCTTCGCGGCCGTCGAAGCCAAGTTGCTTCAAGGTCGGGATGTGCGGGCGTTCCTGCGGTGGCAGCACGCCTTGTGCCAGCCCGAGTCGCGCCAGCGCTCGCATCTTGGCCAGGCCCTGCAGTGCTGCTGCCTTCGGATTCGACGGTTGCTCGGCATTCTTTGCCGCCGCCTGATTGCCTTGCGCCAGGCCCGCGTAGTTGTGTGTCGGCCCGACCAGGCCATCGAAGTTCGCTTCGACGGTGGCGGCTGTGGTGTTGCGCTCCGAATCGGGGTTCACGATGGGTCCTGCGATGAGTGGGTCGATGCTGTCTGGCGGCGGTGGGCGTAGTAGTCGCTGAAGACGGCCAGTACCTGCTCGACCTGCTGGCGGGAAATGTCCAGATGGGTGACCAGCCGGGTGCGTGGGCCGAGACTGGCGAGCACGCCACCGGTCTGCAACTGCGCCCGCAGCGCCGGCAGGTCTTCTTCCGAAAGGTGCAAGAACACGATGTTGGTCTGCACCGGTTCGACTGCCAGCCCCAGCGCTGTAAGCCCGGCGGCCAGGCGCGTGGCGTTGGCGTGATCCTCGGACAGCCTCGCCACATGATGTTCCAGCGCATACAGGCCAGCCGCCGCATAGAAGCCGGCCTGGCGCAGTCCGCCCCCGAGCGCCTTGCGCCAGCGCCGGGCGTTGGCGATCAGCGTCCGGCTGCCGAGCAGCAGCGAGCCGGCCGGCGCGCCGAGCCCCTTCGACAGGCACAGCGACGCCGAATCGAAGCCGGCGACCGCATCGCGCTCGTCCTGGGCCGACGCCACCACGGCATTCATCAGCCGCGCGCCGTCGAGATGGGTGGCCAGGCCGCGCGATTGCGCGAACGCGCAGGCCTCGCGGACATAGGCCGGCGGCAGCACCTTGCCACCGATGGTGTTCTCCAGCGCCAGCAGGCGCGTCCGCGCGAAGTGCAGATCGTCTGGCTTGATTGCGGCAGCGATGTCGGCCAGCGCCAGCGAGCCGTCCGGCTGGTGGGCGATCGGCTGCGGCTGGATCGAGCCGAGCACCGCAGCACCGCCCTGCTCGTAGCGGTAGGTGTGGGCATCCTGGCCGCAGATCACCTCGTCGCCGCGGCCGCAGTGGCTCATCAGTGCCGCCAGATTCGATTGCGTGCCGCTGGCGAACCACAGCGCCGCCTCGAAGCCCAAGCGATCCGCCGCGTGGGCTTGCAGACGATTGACCGAGGGATCGTCGCCGTAGACGTCGTCGCCGACTTCGGCGGCGTGCATCGCGGCACGCATCGCCGCCGTCGGGCGGGTGACGGTGTCGCTGCGCAGGTCGATCCAGCGGGTGGCGGTCATGGCGTCAGAGCGCAAGACCGGGCGCCAGTGTTGCAGGCAACTCGCTGGCCGGCGCCTCCATCGAGGCCACCGGGTAGGCGCAATAGTCAGCGGCGTAGAAAGCGCTCGGCCGATGATTGCCGCTGGCGCCGCTGCCGCCGAACGGGGCGGCGCCCGAAGCGCCGGTGGTCGGGCGGTTCCAGTTGATGATGCCGGCCCGGCTGCGCCGGTAGAACGCGTCGTACTCGGCCCGGTCGGCCGACAGCAGCGCTGCCGACAGGCCGAAGCGGGTGCGATTGGCCTTGTCGATGGCCTCGTCGATCGAGGCATATCGATCGACCTGCAACAGCGGGCCGAAGTATTCCTCGTCCGGCAGCTCGGCGATGGCGCTGACATCAAGCAGCGCCGGGCTGACAAAAGCCGGGCCGAGCGGCAGCGGCTGCATCTCGACAATCGTCCGAGCGCCCAGCGCCAGCAGGTTCGCCTGCGCAGCCAGCAGGCCCTGCGCCGCGCGGGCCGAGATCAGCGGACCCATGAACGGCTGCGGATCGGCATCGAAGGCACCGATCCGCAGGCGACGGATGATGTCGGCCAGGTGGTTGATGAAGGCGTCGCCGGCGCTGCCGGACGGCACATACAGCCGCCGGGCGCAGGTACAGCGCTGGCCGGAAGACAGATAGGCGGACTGGATGATGTCGTGCAGCGCGGGGCGCGGGTCGGCGATCCGGCCGACGATCAGCGGATTGTTGCCGCCCAGTTCCAGCGCCAGGATCTTGTCCGGCCGCTCGCCGAACTGGCGGGCCAGCAGGCGGCCGGTGGCAGCGCTGCCGGTGAAGTACAGACCGTCGAGTTCGGCGTCGGCCGCCAGCGCGGCGCCGGTCGTCCGTTCACCCTGCACGAGGCCGATCACGCCGGGCGGCAGGCCGGCTTCCAGCCACAGTTTCACGGTTTCCTCGGCCACCGCAGGTGTCAGCTCGCTGGGCTTGAACACCACGCAATTGCCGGCCAGCAGGGCAGGGACGATGTGGCCGTTCGGCAAGTGTCCCGGAAAGTTGTACGGCCCGAATACCGCCACCACGCCGTGCGGCCGGTGCCGCAGCACCTGGGTGACGGCGCCCAGCGGCTTCTCGCTGACGCCGGTGCGGGCGTGGTAGGCGCGGACGCTGAGGTCGATCTTGCCGATCATCGTCGCGACCTCGGTCCGCGTTTCCCACAGTGGCTTGCCGGTTTCCCTGCCGATCAGCTGCGCCAGCCGCTCCTGGTGCGCGTCGAGCAGCGCGGCGAAGCGGCGCGCGACCGCTTCGCGCTCGGCGAACGGCCATCCGGCCCAGTCGGGGAACGCGGCCCGCGCGGCAGTGGTGGCGGCGTGCACGTCGTCGGCGCTTGCCGAATGCCCGCGCCAGACAACGGCGCCGGTCGACGGATTCAGGCTTTCAAACGGCGCGCCCTGTCCGGGCTGCCAGCGGCCGGCGATGCAGTTCATCGCGAATCTCGCAAGGAGGGCAGGGCAGGATTATGGCGAAAGCGCGCAGGCAGCCTGCTGTCAGCCGCGTTTTCCAGCGGCTGGTCGGTGGCGTGCCAATGCCGAATTTATTGCAAATGCGAATACCTATCATTTAATCTAACAGCGTCTCGTCAGGCACAGCCGGGTAGGTCCGCTGCATCGGCACATACCGAAAAGACTCACGCCCGATGCGCGTCGCCTAGGCGACGCCGGGTTTCTAGTCCCCCTTTCCGGAGTGCCTGTCGATGTCGTTGCCGCCGCTGTTCCGCCTGAGTCCGATCGCCGCTGCCGTGCTGGCCGCCTACGCCCTGCCTGCTTCCGCCCAGACTGCCGCGTCCGTCCAGGTCGCGCAGTCCGATGCGGCCGCGACGCTGCCGACTGTGAAGGTCGAAGGCGAAGCCGCCAGCGCGATCAAGGCCGACAAGGTGTCGTCGCCCAAGTTCACGCAGCCGTTGGTCGACACCCCGCAGACCATCAACGTGGTCAAGAAGGAACTGATGCAGCAGCAGGGCGCGCTGACCCTGAGCGACGCGCTGCGCCTGACGCCGGGCATCACCTTCCAGCAGGGCGAGAACGGCAACACCACCAGTGGCGACGCCGTGTTCATGCGCGGCTTCGACAGCCAGGGCAGCATCTTCGTCGACAACATCCGCGACATCTCTCCGGCCACTCGCGACCTGTTCAACCTGGAGCAGGTCGAGATCGTCAAGGGTCCGGCCGGTGCCGACAACGGCCGTGGCGTGGCGTCCGGCTACATCAACCTGGTGTCGAAGACGCCGTTCGCCGACGACGCGATCGGCGGCACGCTGGCCTACGGCACGCGTGACCGCCGCCGCGCGACGGTCGACGTCAACCGCAAGATCAGCGACGACATCGCCGTGCGCCTGAACGTGGTCGGCCAGGACGGCGGCGTCGCCGGTCGCGACCGGGTCGAGAACCAGCGCTGGGGCGTGGCCCCGTCGATCGCCTTCGGCCTCGGTAGCCCGACCCGCATCACCCTGTTCACCCAGCACATCTTCCACGACAACATTCCGGACGGCGGCGTCACGGCCATCGGCGTGTCCGGTTGGCGCAACCCGACGCTCGACAGCGCGGGCGTCGTTGCCCAGCCGGTCGACAGCACGAACTTCTATGGTCTCGACAGCGATTACGAGAACATCGACGTCAACACGTTCACCGGCCGTATCGAGCACGACATCAAGCCCGGCTACACGGTCACCAACATCTCGCGCTACAGCCGCACGTCACAGTGGCGCGTGCTGACCGCGCCCGGGCCGCACCAGACCGCGAATGCCGCGCAGGATTTCCCCGACGTCAACGATCCCTCCACCTGGACGGTCAACCGTTCGCGTCAGGGCATCATCCGCCACAACGATCTGCTGACCAACCAGACCAATCTGCGCGGTTCGCTCGCGACCGGTGCGGTCAAGCATGACTTCGCCGGCGGCTTCGAATTCATCGAGGAAGCACAGAATTCGCCGTCCCTCGTGGTCACGGCCACCACGCCCGCGCAGACCCAGCAGCGTGCCAACGCCTACAACCCGGACCCGTCCGATCCCGGCGTCACGCTGTCGCAGAACGGCGCGTTCACCGATGGCCGCACGCGAACCGGCGCCGTCTATCTGAACGACACCGCGAAGTTCGGCGATCGTGATCAGTTCCAGTTGAGCGGCAGCCTGCGCTTCGAGCGCTATCGCACCGAAACCGAGGCCGGCACGCTGTCGACGGCCGCCGCGAATCCGGGCGTGACGCCGGTCGGCACGGTGCTCGGCTCACGGCTTGTCAAGAGCGGCACCCTGGTCACCTACAAGGCCGGCGGCCTCTGGAAGCCGCTGCCGAACGGCTCGGTGTACGCCTCGTACGGCACCAGCAAGCGCCCGCCGAGCGGCGACAACTTCGCGCTCAGCGCATCGGCGACCAATATCAACTCGGCCGCGCTCGCGCCGTCGAAGGCGGACAGCGTCGAAGTCGGCACCAAGTGGGATCTGCTCGACAACAAGCTCGCCGCCACCGCCGCGCTGTTCCGCACCGAGTCGAAGAACGACCTCGCCCGGCAGTCCGGCAACGAAATCGTCCAGTACGGCGAACGCCGCATCCAGGGCGTGGAACTCGGGCTGGTCGGCAACATCACCGAGGCCTGGCAGGTGTCGGTGGGCTATACCTTCCAGGACGCGAAAGTCACCTCGGGCACGATCGTGACCGACGGCGTTCCATCGACCCAGACCGGTGCCGCGATCCAGTTCTCGCCGAAGAACAGCATCACCACCTGGACCAGCTACAAGCTGCCGCTGGCTTTCGGCCCGATCACCGGCCCGCTGACCATCGGTGGCGGCCTGCGTTACATCGACAGCCAGGCGCGCCAGATCAACAACAATTTCGCCACTATCACCAGTGGCATCGCCACGATCGAGGACTACATCGTCGTCGATGCCGTGGTCAGCTACGACGTGACGGCCAATGTCGGTCTGCAGGCCAACATCTACAACCTGCTCGACGAGCGCTATATCAGCGCGGTCAACAACGGCGGCGGGCGCTACCAGCCCAGCATCCCGCGCTCGTTCCTGCTGGCGCTGAACATCAAGTACTGAAACCACCCCACCTACGCCGCCCGCCATGATCGTCCGCATTGCCAACCTGCTGGACCCGGGCACCGTGGCCATGATGTGCGAGCGGCTGGCGGCGGCTGACTGGGAAGACGGCCGCCGCACGGCCGGCGGCGAGGCGGCGAGAGTCAAGCAGAACGAGCAGCTGACCGAGACGCATCCGGTGGCCGCCGAATTGGGCGCGCAGGTACTGGCGGCGCTCGGCCGGTCGCAGCAGTTCACCTCGGCGGCGCTGCCGCTGAAGGTGTTTCCGCCGCTGTTCAACCGCTACACCGGCGGCGGTCATTTCGGCGCCCACATCGATACCGCGGTGCGGCTGACCGAGCAGCCGCCGTACCGCGTGCGGACCGACCTGTCGGCAACCCTGTTCCTGGCCGATCCGAAGAGTTACGACGGTGGCGAACTGGTCATCGAGGACACCTACGGCGTTCACCAGCTGAAGCTGCCAGCCGGCCATCTGCTGCTGTACCCGGCGACCAGCCTGCACGAGGTGCGGCCGGTGACGCGCGGCGCGCGGCTGGCGTCGTTCTTCTGGGTGCAGAGCATGGTGCGCGACGACGACAACCGGCGTCTGCTCTACGAGATGGACCGCGCCCTGATTCAGCTCCGCGAACTGCATCCGCAAGGGCATCCGGCGCTGGTGCGGCTGTCGGGCACGTACCACAACCTGCTGCGCAAATGGGCGGACCTGTGAGCGCAGCGGCGCCGCCCGCCATCGACGAGATCGGCTCGCGGGCCGACTACCGCGCCGGCCAGCGGCTGTCGCCCCGGGGGCGGTTGCTGGCGGCGCTGGCGGTCGGCGGGCTGCATCTGGGCGGCCTTGCCGCGCTGTTGCTGGCCAGCCCGGAGCCGCCACCGCCGGAGCCGGTGCTGATGCAGGTGGCGATGCTGGCCGAAGCGCCGCTGGTGACAGTGCCTCCGCCACCTCCGCCGCCGCCGGAAAAGCCGAAACCGCAGCCCCGGCTGGTGTCGACGCCGAAGCCGACGCCGTCGGCGATCGCCACGCCGCCGCCCGACCCCGAGCCGGTGGTCGAAACGGTGGCCGAAGCGCCCGCTCCCCCGGCGCCGGCGGCACCAGCGGCTGCGCCGGCCGCCGAACCTGCCGTGGTGCCGCCGAACTTCGTGGCCGCCTATCTGAACAACCCGCCGCCGGTCTATCCGTACGCCGCCAAGCTGCGCCGCGAAAGCGGCGAGGTGCGGTTGCGCGTGCTGGTGACCCGGGAAGGCACGGCTGGCGACGTCAGGATCGAGCAGTCCAGCGGCTCCAGCAGCCTCGACCAGGCAGCACGCGACATCGTGTTCCGCAAGTGGCGTTTCGTGCCGGCCCGGCGCGGCGACGAGACCATCGAAGCCTGGGTGATCGTGCCGGTGGTGTTCGAGATGAAGTCCTGAGGGCGCGGCCCATTCCTCATCTGCCGGGCGAACGCGTCCGGCCTGATGTTCGTTTTTCGTATTCGTTCGAGAGATTGCGCAATGGACCCAGCGGCAAGCGGTATCGGCTTCGGCCACTTCCTGACCCAGGCTGATGGCGTGGCCAAGACCATCCTGGTGCTGATGGCGCTGGCCTCGGCCGCCAGCTGGTACCTGATCGTCACCAAGGTCATCAGCTACTCGCGTGCCCGTAGGCGCACGGCGAAGTTCCTCGACTTCTTCTGGAACGCGCCGTCGCTCGACGTGGTGGCCGCCAAGGTCGAGCAGCAGCATCCGGATGAGCCGTTCTCGCATCTGGTCTACCACGCGATCGCCGCCAGCCGGCATCACGAGCGGCACGGCATCAACCGCCTCAACGAGGCCGGCTCGGCGTCGGATTTCGTGACCCGGACGATGCGCAAGACGATTGACGAGGAAACCGCCAGCCTCGAATCGGGCCTGACCGTGCTGGCCTCGGTCGGCGCCACCGCGCCGTTCGTGGGCCTGCTCGGCACGGTCTGGGGCATCTACCACGCGCTGGTCGCGATCGGCGTCAGCGGTGCCGGCACCCTGGACAAGGTGGCCGGTCCGGTTGGCGAGGCGCTGATCATGACTGCCATCGGTCTGGCGGTCGCGATTCCGGCGGTGCTCGGCTACAACCTGATTGTCCGTGCCAACCGACTGACCCTGGCCCAGCTCGATGCTTTCGCGCACGACCTGTTCGCCTTCCTCGGCACCGGCTGCAAGATCGATGCGGTCGCCAGCGCCAATGTCACGCCGCTGAAGACCGGCGGCGTCGGCACCGGCGGGGCGCGCTGAGATGGCGTTCGGCAGCTTTGGTGGCGGCGCCCGCAATTCGGCGCCGATGGCGGAGATCAACGTCATTCCGCTGGTCGACATCATGCTGGTGCTGCTGGTGATCTTCATCATCACCGCGCCGCTGCTGACCCATGCAGTGAAGATCGATCTGCCGAAGGCGGATTCGGCGACCAACGTGCAGAAGGCCGATGCCGTGCAGTTCGCGATCGACGGCGACAACCAGCGCTGGTGGAACGGCGAGCGCATCGACGAGACCCAGGCGGTCGAACGGCTGCGCGCCGCCGGCCAGCAGCAGCCGACGCCGGAGCTGCATCTGCGCATCGACCGCAACGCGCGCTACGAGATCATCGCCACGGTGATGAGCGAAGCGGCCAAGGCCGGTCTGACCAAGGTCGGCTTCGTCACCGACCCGGGCGGCGCGCCGCTGGCCTCGGTCGTTCCGGCCGGGAACATCGCTCCGCCGTGAGCGCCACCGTATCGTCTTCGACGCCGGTTGCAGACCCGGCGCGCGCCCGGCAGAAGCGCCGCGCCTGGTGGCTCAAGCAGCTGCACACCTGGCACTGGATCTCGGCGGCGGTGAGCCTGATCGGCATGGTGCTGTTCTCGGTCACCGGCATCACGCTGAACCATGCGGCGGACATCCCGACCACGCCGGTCGTCGTCCGCAGCCAGGCGCAGATGCCGGCGGCAGCGCTTGCGTCCTTGCAGGCCGCTGCGCGGCAAGCGGCCGACGGCAGCACCGGCGTGGCGATGCCGGATCAAGCCGCCGCCTGGCTGGCTGAGGCCTTGCAGGTCCGCGTGGCCGGACAGCCGGTGGAGTGGTCGGACGAAGAAGCGTACGTATCGCTGCCGCGCCCGGGCGGCGACGCCTGGATCAACGTCGATCTGGCGACCGGCCAGGTCGAGCGCGAAACCACCGATCGCGGCCTGGTCAGCTACCTGAACGATCTGCACAAGGGCCGCCACGCCGGCACGGCCTGGAGCCTGTTTCTCGATGTCTTCGCGGTCGCCTGCCTGCTGTTCTCGCTGACCGGCCTGTGGCTGCTGCACCTGCATTCCAAGGGGCGTCGGCTGACCTGGCCGCTGGTCGGCTTCGGCCTGCTGGTGCCGGTGGTCGTCGCCGTGCTGTTCATTCACTGATCCGCTGTTCCACCCGCACCACCCGATGACGAGCCCGATGAACCGGCATTCCCTTCTCCCCTTGCTCGCCGCCCTTGGCGTGCTGCCCGCGCAGGCGGCCCAGCTCGATGTCAGCGTGCAGATTCCGCAGCTCGACGTCGCCGAATACCACCGCCCCTATGTCGCCGTCTGGGTCGAGCGCGAGGACCGCTCGGTCGCCGCGCAGCTCAGCGTCTGGTACCAGGTCAAGCGCAGCGGCCCGGGTGGCGGTCCGCCGGCGGTCGGTGCCGACGGCAAGCCGCAGTCGGGCACCAAGTGGCTGCCCGACCTGCGCCAGTGGTGGCGGCGCGGCGGCCGCGACATCGCGATGCCGGCCGATGGCCTCAGCAGCGCCACCAAGCCGGTCGGTACGCACGAGCAGAGCTTCGGCGACAAGAGCCCGCTCGCGGCGCTGCCGCCGGGCCGCTACAAGCTGGTGGTCGAGGCGGCGCGCGAGGACGGTGGCCGCGAGCTGGTCGACCTGGCCTTCGACTGGCCGGCCAAGGCGGCCACCACGCTGGACGCCAGCGGCAAGTCCGAACTGGGCGCGATCCGCGTCGCCGTCAAACCCTGAGGTCCGCCATGAACCGTATCCCCCGCATCCTGCTGCTCGCGGCCGCGCTGCTGCCGTTCGCCGCCAGCGCCCACAAGGGCTGGCTGGCACCGTCGAAGACCGTGCTTGATGTCGACCAGTGGATCACCGTCGACGCCGGCGTTTCCACCGAGCCCTTCGTCCGTGACCACAACGCCCTGCGCCTCGACAACCTGGTGATCGTCGCGCCCGATGGCAGCACCGTGGCGCCGGAAAACGCCTCGACCGGCAAGCTGCGCTCGACCTTCGACCTGCAACTCAAGCAGCCCGGCACCTACCGCATCTCGGTGCTCAACGACGGCCTGATGGCGAGCTGGGAAGAAGACGGCAAGCCGAAGCGCTGGCGCGGCACCGCGGCCACATTCGCCACCGAAGTGCCGGCCAAGGCCAAGGGCCTGAAGGTCAGCGAATCGCAGGGCCGGATCGATACCTTCGCCACCGCTGGCAAGCCGAACGACGGCGCGCTGAAGCCGACCGGCCGGGGGCTCGAACTGGTGCCGCTGTCCGGCATCGCCGACCTGTTCGTCGGCGAAGACGCCCGCTTCCGTTTCCTGCTCGACGGCAAGCCGGCGGCGGGGCTGGAGGTCGAGGTGATCCGCGACGGCACCCGCTACCGCAGTGCCATCGGCGAGCAGCACCTGAAGACCGATGGCGACGGCGTGCTCAGCCTGCGCTGGAGCGAACCGGGCCTGCACTGGATCAGCGCCAGCGTGCAGGACGCCAAGGCCAGCGTGCCGCAGGCCAAGGAGCGGCGGGCGAGCTATACGGCGACGGTCGAAGTGCTGTCGCCCTGAGGCATGGCGCCGGAAGTCCTCATCCCGACGCGGTTCAGCGCCGCCACCGAGGCGGGCCCTGATATCGTCGGCCGGATCTGGCGGCTTGACGGCCAGACCATGGGCACCGGCTGGTCGGTACGTTTCGTGGCGCGGGCGCCGGTCGCGGTCGAAGCGATTCGCGCCGGCATCGACGCCGTGCTGGCCGATCTCGTCGCCCAGCTCAGCCACTGGGCGCCGGAGTCGGCCCTGTGCCGCTACAACCGCGCGAAGGCCGGCAGCCGCATGCGCCTGCCGGCGGATTTCAGCGCCGTGCTGGAAGGGGCGCTGGACATCGCCCGGCTCAGCGACGGCGCGCTGGACCCGACCGCCGGCCCGCTGGTCGATCTCTGGGGTTTCGGGCCGCCCGGCCCGCAGCCGCTGCCGCCGCCTGCGGCCGATCTCGCGGCCGCGCGCCGGCGGGTCGGCTGGCAGCAGTTGCAGCGGGACGGCGATGGCCTGCTGCAGCCGGGCGGCGTGCAGCTGGATTTTTCGGCGATCGCCAAGGGCCACGCGGTCGACCGGCTGGCCGTCTGGCTGGAACGGGCCGGCTTCGCGCATCACCTGGTGGAGATCGGCGGCGAACTGCGCGGGCAGGGCGTGAAGCCTGACGGACTGCCGTGGTGGGTCGATGCCGAGCTGCCGGAGGGCCTGGCGCCGTGCCCGGCGCGGGTCGCGCTCGATGGCCTGAGCATCGCCACGTCCGGCGATGCCGTGCGGCATGTCGAGCACGCGGGCCGCCGCTATGCCCACACGCTGGACCCGCGCAGCGGCGCGCCGCTGGCCGAGGCGCCGGCGGCGGTCACCGTGATCCACCCGCTGTGCCGCGAAGCGGATGGCTGGGCAACGGCGCTGACCGTGCTCGGTCCGGCGGCGGGCTTGCCGCTGGCCGACCGGCTGGGGCTGGCCGCGCGCTGGCAGCTGCGCGGTACCGGCCCGGCGGTGGTGCGCAGCGCCGCCTGGCGGCAGCTGGGCGACGACGGCGACGGTGACTGAACGCTGCCGCTGCAGCGTCTTCAGCTGATCAGGCTGACCCGTACCTCGTCGCCGCCATCCACTTCCAGCGCCGCTGCCAGTTCGGCCGGCAGCGTGATGTGGCCGTTCTTGATCGCGTACTCGGCGTAAGCGCAGCGGAAGTTCGCCAGCTCGGTGTTGGCGATCAGGCAGGGCGCGCCGGCGGCCGGCTTGCCGACGAACACGGTCAGCACCTGGGCGCGGCGGATGCTGCGGATGTCCTCCAGCGGCGCCTCGACACTGGGGCCGCCGTCAAAGATGTCGATGTAGCCCTGGTAGCGGAAACCTTCCTGTTCCAGCAGGTGCAGCGCCGGCGCGGTTTCCGGATGCACCTGGCCCATCACGGCGCGCGCGGCCTCCGGCAGCAGCACCGTGTAGATCGGATGCGGCGGCATCAGCTCGGCGATGAAGGCCTTGTTGCCGGTGCCGACGATGTGCTCGGCATGGGCGTAGTCGACGGTGAAGAAATGCCGGCCCAGCCCTTCCCAGAACGGCGAGCGGCCCTGCTCGTCGGACACGCCGCGCATCTCGGCGATCACCTTCTTCGCGAAGCGTTGCGGATGGTGGGCCATGAACAGGAACCGGCATTTCGACAGCAGCTTGCCGGCGCCGAGGCCGCGGAAATCCGGCCGCAGGTACAGCGAGCAGAGCACGCTGCTGCCGGTCAGGTCGTTCGACAGGTACAGCGTCGGCACGCTGTTGTAGATGCCCAGCTCGCGCGAGGCATGCACGGCGAGACCGACCCGGTAGTTGTAGAACGCCTCGTCCAGCCCGCAGGCGGCCTCGATCGCGCAGGCGGCACCGATGTCGCCGGTCTCGGTTTCCTCCATCACGAACAGGTAGCGCTGGTGGCCGGGCGTGTGGACATCGGCCGCGAACGAGGCCTCGCTGAGCGCGATCTTGGCGGCCAGGAATTCCGGCACCGGCGGCAGCGAGGTGAAGCCGGCGCCGGCATTGCGCGCCATGTCGAGCAGCGCGGGCAGGTCGTCGTGGCGGATCGGGCGGATGATCTTCATGGCAGCGGCTGGCGACGGTGGAACGACGGGAACAGTCCTGGCTGCGACAGCGGCTGCGACCCCGGTTGCAGCGGCCGCGATGATGACCCGAACGGCCGCGCGGGCGTCACTGCGCGGCGTTCCAGCTGCGGCTGCCGCTGGCCAGCGACAGCAGCAGCCGGGCGCTGAGCCGGGCTCGTTCGGCGACGCTGGACCAGCGCATCCATTCGCGATCGGAGTGGATGTCGCCGCCGACCACGCCGAGGTTGTCGAGATTGGCCAGGCCGGCCGCCGCAAGATTGTTGCCATCGCAGCAGCCGCCGGTCGGCCGGAACTGCAGCGCCAGGCCCTGTTCGCGGCCGCAGTCGGTGAGCAGGGCCTGCAGCTGGGCGATGCCGGCGCTGAGCGGCTTCGGCGGCCGCGTGAAGCCGCCGAAGCGCTGTATCCGGAAGCCGTTGCGGTCGTTGGCGCGGGTCAGCAGCAGGTCCAGCTGCTCCTCGAGCCAGCAGGCGTCGCCGGCATCGGCGCAGCGCACGTTGAATTTCAGCACCGCCCGATCCGGGACGATGTTCAGCGCGCCGCCGCCGTGGCAGTAGCCGAGGTTGACCGTCAGCCCGTCGCGCTGGCCGTTCAGCGCGTGCAGCGCCAGCGCCAGCTCTGCTGCCAGCGCGATGGCATTGCGGCCGTCCTCCGGATTGCGGCCGGCGTGGGCGGCGCGGCCTTCGATCACCAGGTCGAAATTGCCGCTGCCCTTGCGCGCCGAAGCGAGGCCGCCGTCCGCGTAGGCCGGCTCGAAGATCAGGCCGAAATGGTTGCGCGCTGCCGCTTCGACCAGCAGCGGCGCCGAGCCGGTGCTGCCGATTTCCTCGTCAGGATTCAGCAGCACTTCCCAGCCGATCCGCTCGCGATGCGGGCTGCGCTCCAGCGCGCCGAGCACCAGCGCCATCACCAGCAGGCCGCCTTTCAGATCGGCGACGCCAGGGCCGTTGAGGTGCTCGGCATCGCGCCAGCGTGCCGTCTGGAACGGGTGTGCGGGCCCGAACACGGTGTCCAGATGGCCGCCGAGGAAAACCCGCAGCGGCGCTTCCGGCCGCTTGCGCAGCCGCAGCGCCTGGCCGATCGGCCGCTGCACGCGCGCGCCGCGATCGTCGGTGCTGGTGAAGGCCGGCAGCGCGATCCGCTCGACTGTTGCCTCCAGCGGCGCCAGCAGTGCCAGCAGCTGCGCGGCCGTGGCGTCGACGCCGTCGGGATGGAAGCTGCCGGAGTTCTGGTTCGACAGCGCCAGCAGGGTGTCCGGCAATTGCGCGGCGACGGCGTCGATCCAGGCCAGGGGGTCGGTGACCCCCGAGCATCCGGCCATCGGGTGATCGGCGCTGACAGGCATGGGCCGAGTGTAGCGGCCGGCTGCGCGCCGGCGCACCCGAGCGGCCGTCGCGCGCCGCGCCCCGTCAGCCGGCCGGACTCAGTAGATGACCAGCGGCTTGATGATGTTGTCGCGCTTGTCGCGCATCATCTGGAAGCCTTCGACGACGTCGTCGAAGCGGAAGCGATGGGTGGTCATCCGGGTCGGATCGAAGCGACCGCCGCCGATCAGCTTGAACAGCCGTTCCATGCGCTCCCGGCCGCCGGGGCACAGCGCGGTGCGGATGGTCTTGTTGCCCATGCCGAGGCCGAACTCCGGCAGCGGGATGCTCAGGCTGGAGTAGCCGTCGCCGTGGTAGCCGATGTTGGAGATCACGCCGCCCGGGCGCGTTGCCTTCACGCAGGCTTCGAAGGTCTGCTGGCTGCCGAGTGCGTCGATGGCGGCGTCGACGCCGTCGCCGGTCAGGGCGATGATTTCTGCGACCAGGTCGTCACGGCGCGGATCGAGCACCACATCGGCGCCGTAGCTGCGCGCCAGCGCCGCGCGTTCCGGCCGCGATTCGATGGCGATGATCAGGCCGGCGCCGCGCAGCTTGGCGCCGATGGTCGCCGACAGGCCGACCGGCCCCTGGGCGAAGATCGCCACCGAACCGCCGAGCGGGATGTCGGCCTGTTCGACGCCGACAAAGCCGGTGGACAGCATGTCGGTCGCGTACAGCGCCTGTTCGTCGCTCAGGTCGTCGGGGATCGAGACCAGATTGAAATCGGCGTCGTTGACGTGGAAGTACTCGGCGAGGTTGCCGTCCTTCTGCGCGGTGAACTTGTAGCCGCCGAGCATGCCGCCGCACTGCGAGGCATGGCCACGCTGGCAGGGATTGCAGTGCCCGCACGGCGTCACCGCGTTGACCGCGACCCGATCGCCCGGCCGGAAGCCGGTGACGCCGGCGCCGACGGCATGGACCACGCCGACGCTTTCGTGGCCCAGCACGCGGCCTTCGGGAATGGCGATGGTGCCGGCCACCGTGTGGACATCGGAGGTGCAGATCAGCGAGGCCGTGGTGCGGATCACGGCGTCGCCGAAGCCGGGTTCGGGGATGGGCTTGTCGATGATGCCGACCTTGCCGGCGCCGAGAAATGCCAGTGCACGCATGGGGATGCTCCTGAAGGTTCCGGTGGTGCTGCGCGTCGCCACTCAGCGGCGACGGCGGCAGTGAATCCGGCGGCCGGCGGCAGCGTCAATCAGGACAGCGCCCATCAGGACAGTCACTCGCCAGACTTATCAGACACTTGCCAGCGGCATCGCCGGGCTGGCCGGCGAACGCGGGAACAGTTCCCGGTACGTTTCCCGAGCGGCTGCCCGGCGCTGGCGAACCTCGCCGCAGTGGCAGCGGGCCTCGGGCAAGATGTCGCGCGGCGGGTTGCGAGCCCGGCCGTCCACCTTCACGCCCCGAATGACGACCCGAGTGCCGAGATGAGCGAACTGCGCCCCGAGATCACCCCCGAATCATTCATGAAGCTGCAGGCCGGCACCTTGCCGGACCTGCTGGGTCTGGAAATCCTCGAGATCGGCGAGGGCCGGCTGACCGGCCGGATGAAGGTCGAGCGCCGGCACTATGCGCCGAACGGCTTCCTGCACGCCGCCAGCATCGTGGCGCTGGCCGACACCTGCGCCGGCTACGCGACGGTGGCGCATCTGCCGAAAGGAGCGAAAGGCTTCACGACGATCGAGCTGAAGACCAATTTCTTCGGCACGGCGCTGGATGGCCACGTCCACTGCACGACGACCTCGAAGCACCGGGGCCGCACGACGCAGGTCTGGGATTCGGAAGTGTTCAACGATGCCGGCAAGCTGATCGCATCGTTTCGTTGCACGCAGATGGTGCTCGTCTAGCGCCGGTCCAGCGCCCGGGTTTCACCGATCCGCATCACCCAGCGATCGTCGTCGTCATAGCCGCTGGCCTGCGCCGCCTGCAGGAAGCGGCCCGGCGGTTCGAAGGCCGGCTCGGTGGTCAGCGCGATGGTGCCCCAGTGCATCGCCACCAGACGCCGCGCCTGCAGCGCGCGGCCGATGCGCACGGCTTCCTCGGGACTGGCGTGCACCGCTTGCATGAGTGCCCGGGGTTCGTAGGCGCCGATCGGCACCAGACCGACGTCGAACGGACCGAAGCGCCGACCGACGTGTTCGAAGACCTCGCCCCAGCCGGTATCGCCGGCGAAGTAGAGGTGATGGTGGGCGCTGCGCAGGCCGAAGCCGCACCACAGCGTGCGGTTGCGATCGAACGGCGTGCGCGACGAGAAATGCACCGCCGGCAGCGCGGTGACGGTCAGGCCGTCGCTGGTGTGTGCCTGGCCCCAGTCCAGCTCGTGGACGTTGCGGAAGCCGAGCCGGCGGATGATCGGCACCAGCCCCAGCGGCACCAAGAATGGGGTGTCGCGGTGATCGGCGGCGAGCTGCCGCAGCGCCACCGCATCGAGATGGTCGTAGTGGTTGTGCGACAGCAGGATGGCATCGAGCTTCGGCAGCCGGTCGATCGGAAGACCGGTGCCGGCGAAGCGTTTCGGCCCAAGGCCAGGCAGCGGCCCGGCATACGGGCTGAGATAGGGATCGGTCAGCACCGCGCGGCCATCGATGCGGATCAGGAAGCAGGCATGGCCGAGCCAGGTCAGGCTGTCGCGGTCCTGATGCGCGGCCAGCTGGGCGCAGGCCTGTTCCGCATCGAGCACATGGCCGGCGGGCAGCGCCGGCTGGCGCAGCGCGCGCGGGCCGAAGCTGACATCGCGCAGGAAGCGCAGCCAGTCGGCCGTGCTGCCGCGCGCCCGCGGCGAGCCCGGCGGATTGTGGAAACCCCGCCGGCTGCGGTGCGGCGGCAGGGCGGGGTCGTGGTCGCGCACAGCGGGTGGTGGGGGCCGGATGGCGCCGCCGCTCAGGCCGCTGCGGCAGCCAGCGGCGGGTAGTCCGTGTAGCCGTGTTCGGCGCCGCCGTACAGCGTGCCGAAGTCGACCGCGTTCAGCGCCGCGCCGGTCTCGAAGCGCTGCACCAGATCCGGATTGGCGATGAACGGCTTGCCGTAGACGATGGCATCGGCGCGGCCTTCGGCCACCGCCGCCTCGCCGCTGGCCTGGTCGAAGCCGCCGTTGAGCATCAGCACGCCCTTGAAGTGGGCGCGGGCGATCTTCGCCAGTTCCAGTTCCTCCGGGCGATCCCACTGTTCGTGGCGCAGTTCGAAGAAAGCGATGCCGCGCTTCGACATTTCCTTGGCCACGTACTCGACCAGCGCCTTCGGATTGGAGTCGCTCATGTTGTTGAACGCCACCAGCGGCGAGATGCGGATCGACACGCCGCCGGCGCCGAACACGCTGATCGCGGCATCGGTGACTTCCAGCAGCAGGCGGGCGCGCTTTTCCAGCGTGCCGCCGTAGCCGTCGGTACGGTTGTTGTGGCTGTCGCGCAGGAACTGGTCGATCAGATAGCCGTGGGCTCCGTGGATCTGCACGCCATCGAAGCCGGCGGCCTTCGCGCGCTCGGCAGCCTTGCGGAACAGCTCGACAATGCCGGGCAGTTCGGACTCGGCGAGCACGCGCGGCACTTCGTACGGCAACTTGCCCTTCAGCGTGTGGGTTTCATCGGGAATGGCGACCGCCGCCGAGGAGATCGGCTGCACGTTGTTGATGCCTGAATGCGCGGCCCGGCCCGGATGCCAGATCTGCATGATGATCCGGCCGCCCTTGGCGTGGACGGCGTCGGTGACCTGCTTCCAGCCGGCGACGGTGGCGTCGTTGAAGATGCCGCCTTCGCCGATGAAGGCGCTGGCGTCCTCGGCGACCATCGAGCACTCGGTCATGATCAGCCCGGCGCTGGCGCGCTGGCTGTAGTACTCCGCCATCAGCGCGTTCGGCACGTGGGTGATGCCGGCGCGGGCACGGGTCAGCGGCGCCATCACCAGGCGATTCGGCAGGGTCAGCGGGCCGACCTTGATCGGCGTGAGCAGCTTCTGGGTCATCGGGATGCTCCGTAAAAGCGGGGTAAGGAATCAGGGTCGGATGGGTGCGCGAGCGGTTGCCCGCTTACCAGGGCAGCGTGTCGCCCATGTGGAAGTAGCCGCCGTTCGGGCCATCGGCCGGCAGCAGCGCCAGCCGCACGCTGGTCTTCGCGCCATCGGTGATCGCCATCGGCGCGTTCGGGCCGCCCATGTCGGTCTGCACGTGGCCGGGATGTGCGGCGTTGACCTTGATCGCGGTGTCGCGCAGCTCGTAGGCCAGCTGCACGGTCCAGCCGTTCAGCGCGGTCTTGGAGACGTTGTAGGCCGGCACCTTGAAATCGTAGATCGGCGAGCCAGGCGTGGCGTGCAGCGTATTGGAGCCGAGGATGCTCGACAGGTTGACGATGCGTCCGGCGGCCGACTTGCGCAGCAGCGGCAGGAACGCCTGGGTCACCGCGATGACGCCGAACAGGTTGGTGTCGAAGGTGCTGCGCCAGGTGTCGAGCGACTGCTCGCTGACCTTCTTCGCCGGGTCGTCGTGCATGACGCCGGCGTTGTTGATCAGGATGTCCAGCCGCCCGTGGCGGGCGGCCACCGCAGCGGCGGCGGCCGCGATGCTGGCAGCGTCGGTGACTTCCAGCGCCAGCGCCTCGACCGGCAGGCCTTCGGCCTTCAGCCCGGCAACGGCGGCATCGGCCTTGTCCTGGCTGCGCGCGGCGACGATCACGTGGACGCCGGCCTGCGCCAGCTGGCGGGCGGTTTCAAAGCCGATGCCTTTGGCGGCACCGGTGATCAGGGCAATCTTGCTCATCTGCAGTTCTCCTGAGGGGTCTCCGGCGCGACACCCGGTGTTGCAGCGTGTCGACACACTATTGCAACATCGTCCGCCCGGTGCTGTTACCGATCGGTAACAGTGGCGGCGAAGTTACTGATCGGTAACATGCCTGTCAAGTGCATCGAATCCCAGGACCGCGAGTGCCGTGAGATGAGCGTCGCCAAGCCCGAAGACCTGCCTGCCTGCGAACCGGCCGCGGGGCCGCGCGTGCGCGACCGCATCTTCGAGACGGCCTGCGAGCTGTTCTACCGGCACGGCATCCGCGCGGTCGGCATCGACGCCATCGTCAATGCTGCCGGCACCAACAAGATGAGTTTCTACCGCAGCTTTCCGTCCAAGGACGAGCTGGTGGCCGACTATCTGCGCCACAAGGACGCCCACTTCTGGAGCTGGTGGGACGAGGTCGTCGCGCCGTACCGGAACCAGCCGCGCCAGCAGGTCGAGGCGTTGTTCGCGGCGCACGTCAACAAGACCTGCTCGAAGGAATCGCGTGGCTGCGGGCTGGCCAATGCGGCAGTCGAGATCGTCGAGGACGACCACCCCGGCCGGGCTGTCGTGGTCAGCCACAAGAGCGAGATCCGCCGCCGCTTCCGGGCGCTGGCCGCGGCGATGAAGGCGCGTGATCCCGAGCAGCTCGGCGATGCGCTGATGCTGCTGATGGAAGGCGGCTATCTGGCGCGGCTGACCTTTCCGAAAGGCGGCCCGGTGGTCAGCGCGCTGCACGCCGCCCAGACGCTGATGGACGCGCACGGCGCCTGAGCCGGTCCGGGCCTGAGCGTTCACGCCGGCGCGCGGTCGCCGGTCAGCAGCTGCCGGTGTAGAAGCGGCGCGCGCAGACGGCTTCGTAGCGTTCCTCGCCGCCGATCTCGACCTGTTCGCCGAACAGCGTCTGCTGGCCGGAAGCGTCGAAACGCAGGTTCATGGTCGCCTTCCGGCCGCAGCGGCAGACCGTCTTCATCTCCTCCAGGTCATCGGCCAGCGTCAGCAGCGCGCGCGAGCCGGGAAAGGCGTCGCCGCGAAAATCGCTGCGGATGCCGTAGCAGATCACCGGAATGCCGCACAGGTGCGCGATCCGGTGCAACTGCGTCACCTGTCCGGCGCTCAGGAACTGCGCCTCGTCGATCAGCACGCAGGACGGCGCGCTGCGCAGCCGGTACAGCGCTTCGAAATCGGTGGTCGCCGAATACGCTTCGGCCTCGCGGGACAGGCCCAGCCGCGAGGCGATGCGGCCGTAGCCGGAGCGCACGTCGAGCGCCGACGTGAACAGCTCGACGCGCTGGCCGCGCTCCTCGTAGTTGTGCGCCACCTGCAGCAGCGCGGTCGATTTGCCGGCGTTCATCGCGGCATAGCGGAAGTACAGCTTGGCCATCTCAGGAGTCGATCCGGTCGGGCGTCGATGTTCGCATGCGCAGCCGGCCGTCGAGCGCTGGCGCGCGGCGGGCTTCAGGCCGCGCCGTCTTCCTGCAGCCAGCGCCACAGCGTGCTGCGCGACACGCCCAGCGCCTGCGCCACCGCGCCGCGCTGGCCGCGGTGCGCGGCCAGCAGCGCCGCCAGCGCCGCCGCTTCCGGGCGCTTGCGGGCGGGCGATGCGGACGACGCCGCCACCGGAGATGCGCCCTCGATGCTGCCGGCGGCGGCGATCGCGCGGGTCGGCGCGGCCGCGCTGCCGGCGGCGAACAGCTCCGGCGCGCAGCGCAGCAGCAGCGGCCGGGTCAGCGCCGCCAGCGGCGATTCCGCCGGGCCGAGCACGGCGATCCGCTCGGCCAGATTGCGCAGTTCGCGGATGTTGCCGGGCCAGTCGTGGCGCAGCAGCGCCGCCTCGGCCGGACCGTCGATCACCATCGGCCCGGCACCGGTGGCGCGCAGGAAGCTCATCAGCAGCAGCGGCACGTCATCGGCATGGTCGCGCAGCGGCGCCAGCGCGATGCGCAGCACGTTCAGCCGGTAGTAGAGATCGCGCCGGAAGCGGCCTTCGCGGACCAGTGCGTCGAGTTCGCAGTGGGTGGCGGCAATCACCCGGACATCGACCGGCGTCGCCCGCACGCTGCCGACTCGCAGCACTTCGCGTTCCTCCAGCACCCGCAGCAGGCGGGTCTGCAGGGCCAGTGGCATCTCGCCGATCTCGTCGAGGAACAGCGTGCCGCCGTTGGCGGCTTCGATCAGACCGATGCGGCCACCTCGCCGCGAGCCGGTGAAGGCGCCGTCGGCGTAGCCGAACAGCTCCGATTCGAGCAGCGATTCGGCGATCGCGCCGCAGTTCACCGCCACGAAGGCGGCGCTGCGCCTGGGGCTGGCGCCGTGCAGCGCCTGCGCCACCAGTTCCTTGCCGGTGCCGGTCTCGCCGGTGATCAGCACTGTGCGGTCGCTGGCGCCATAGAGCCGCACCTGGTCGCGCAGCGCCACCATCGGTTCGCTGTTGCCGATCAGCCGGCGCAGGCTGTAGCGGGAATCCGGCGGGGTCGGCGCGCGTCGCTGGCCGCTGCGGGCATGGGTCAGCATGCGGGCGAGGTCGATCGCCTGTTCGAAGGCGCGGCGGATCGAATCCGGCGAATACATCAGGATGCCGACCACGCCGGCCCGATCGGCCAGTTCGGTCACATAGCCGGTGCCGACGATCGCCTGACAACCGATCGACACCAGTTCGGCCACGCGGTCGCGGGCGTCCTCGGTGTGGGTGTAGGCGCGCTGCTCGATCTCCAGGCCGAACTCCTGCTTGAAGGCGCTGAACGCCGGCAGCTCGTCGCCGTAGCTGACGATGCCGATCCGGTCGCCATGATGGCGGGCGCGGGTCAGCGCCTGCATCAGGTCGAAGCCGTCGGGGCGCACCAGCACGATCGGCTTGTCGATGCGGTTGCGCAGGTATTCGCCGTTGGAACCGGCCGACAGCACGACATCGCAGTCCTCGTCGCGCAGCCGCTCGCGGATTTCGGTGACCGCTTCCTCGAAGCCGAGGTTGATGGTGTCGATCGCCGCGCGGCCGTCGAATTCCGGCGTCACTTCCTGCACCAGCCGCGACAGGCGGGTGACGCTGACGGTCCAGATGGCAGGCAGATGGGATTCGGGCGTGAGCATGTCGCGCATTATGTTTCATGCAACGTTCCGCGTGTTCCATGAAACCCTGGAAGCGGCCGACGGCCGGGCCTGGTGGCCCGGGTGACAGATGACGAAACCCAGGGAAATTCAATAAAAACATGAAATTGTGATCGATTGGCCGGCGCGGTCTGGCCGCCGATCGCGATGGCACGCGTCTTGGTTATGAGCCACGCCTGCCATTTCATGACGGGCCTTCGGGGTGCCGGTTGCCGGCCCCGCTGTCCGCCCGACATTCGAGGAGTTGCCCCATGACGTCTTCCGCCGGTGCCCGTTTCCGCGCCGCTCTCGCCGCCGAGTCGCCGCTGCAGGTGATTGGCGCGATCAACGCCAACCATGCGCTGCTGGCCCAGCGCGCCGGCTTCAAGGCGATCTACCTGTCGGGCGGCGGCGTGGCGGCCGGCTCGCTGGGCATGCCGGACCTCGGCATCAACAACCTCGACGACGTGCTGGTCGACACCCGCCGCATCACCGACGTCTGCGACCTGCCGCTGCTGGTCGACATCGACACCGGCTTCGGTGCCAGCGCCTTCAACATCGAGCGCACCGTGAAGTCGCTGATCAAGGCCGGCGCTGCCGCCTGCCACATCGAGGACCAGGTCGGCGCCAAGCGCTGCGGCCACCGGCCGGGCAAGGAAATCGTCTCCAAGGAAGAGATGGCCGACCGCGTCAAGGCCGCCGCCGACGCCAAGACCGACCAGGATTTCTTCGTCATCGCCCGCACCGACGCGATCCAGGCCGAAGGTGTCGATGCCGCGATCGAGCGTTCAATCGCCTGCGTCGAAGCCGGCGCCGACGGCATCTTCGCCGAGGCTGCCTATGACCTGCCGACCTACAAGCGCTTCGTCGATGCAGTGAAGGTGCCGGTGCTCGCCAACATCACCGAGTTCGGCGCCACCCCGCTGTTCACCCGCGAAGAACTGGCCTCGGTCGGCGTGGCGATCCAGCTGTATCCGCTGAGCGCGTTCCGTGCGGCCAACAAGGCGGCGGAAGCGGTCTACACCTCGATCCGCGGCAACGGCCACCAGAAGGACGTGATCGAGCTGATGCAGACCCGCGCCGAGCTGTACGACCGGATCGGCTACCACGCGTTCGAGAACCGCCTCGACGCCCTGTTCGCCGCCAAGAAGAAGTGACGCGCAGCGTCATCCCGGCGAAAGCCGGGACCCAGGTGAGATGCAGCGTCATTCCGGCACCCGCCGGAATCCCGTGACCCGCTAGATCAGAAAACGAACGCCCGCCCCGGCGGGACCGACAACCGAAACGGAGATTGAGAATGAGCGAAACCACCGCCGCCCCCGGCTTCAAGCCGAAGAAGTCCGTCGCGCTGTCCGGCACCGCTGCCGGCAACACCGCGCTGTGCACCGTCGGCCGCACCGGCAACGACCTGCATTACCGCGGCTACGACATCCTCGATGTCGCCAATGCCTGCGAGTTCGAGGAAATCGCCCATCTGCTGGTGCACGGCAAGCTGCCGAACGCCGCCGAGCTGAAGGCCTACAAGACCAAGCTGAAGGCGCTGCGCGGCCTGCCGGCGGCGGTGAAGAGCGTGCTGGAGCAGCTGCCGGCCGCATCGCATCCGATGGACGTGATGCGCACCGGCGTGTCCGCACTCGGCTGCGTGCTGCCGGAGAAGGACGACCACAACCATCCGGGCGCCCGCGACATCGCCGACAAGCTGATGGCCAGCCTCGGCTCGATGCTGCTGTACTGGTACCACTACAGCCACAACGGCAACATCATCGACGTCGAGACTGACGACGATTCGATCGGCGGCCACTTCCTGCACCTGCTGCACGGCGAGAAGCCGCGCGAGTCGTGGGTGAAGGCGATGCACACCAGCCTGATCCTGTACGCCGAACACGAATTCAACGCGTCGACGTTCACCAGCCGCGTGGTCGCCGGCACCGGTTCGGACATGTACTCGGCCATCGCCGGCGGCATCGGCGCGCTGCGCGGCCCGAAGCACGGCGGCGCCAACGAAGTGGCGTTCGAGATCCAGAAGCGCTACGACAGCCCGGATGAAGCGGAAGCCGACATCAAGGCGCGCGTCGAAAAGAAGGAAGTGGTGATCGGCTTCGGCCACCCGGTCTACACGGTCAGCGATCCGCGCAACAAGGTGATCAAGCAGGTCGCCAAGGAACTGTCGATCGAGGCGGGCAGCACCAAGATGTTCGACATCGCCGAGCGGCTGGAAACGGTGATGTGGGACATCAAGAAGATGTTCCCGAACCTCGACTGGTTCTCGGCCGTCAGCTACCACGTGATGGGCGTGCCGACCGCGATGTTCACCCCGTTGTTCGTGATCGCCCGCACCAGCGGCTGGTCGGCGCACGTCATCGAGCAGCGCATCGACGGCAAGATCATTCGCCCGAGCGCGAACTACGTGGGGCCGGAAGACCTCAAGTTCGTGCCGCTGAAGGATCGCAAGTAACACCGCTGCACGCCCGCTCCGTGGTGGAGCGGGCCGGGTGAGGGTCTTTCCGGCGTTCGCGCTGGCGCCGACGGAAAGATCCTCATCCCGCCTCCTCCCGGCGGGAGCAGGCATCGTTCCCCGCATTCGGCCGCACCGGATCTCAAAACGCCCATGAATACCCAGTACCGCAAGAACCTTCCCGGCACTTCTCTCGACTACTTCGACGCCCGCGCGGCGGTCGACGCCATCCAGCCCGGTGCCTGGGCGAAGCTGCCGTACACCGCCCGCGTGCATGCCGAAAATCTGGTGCGCAAGGGCGAGCCGGAAAAGGTCAATGCGTACCTGGGCCAGCTGATCGAGCGCAAGCGCGACCTCGATTTCCCGTGGTTCCCGGTGCGCGTGGTCTGCCACGACATCCTGGGCCAGACCGCGCTGGTCGATCTTGCCGGCCTGCGCGATGCGATTGCCGACATGGGCGGCGATCCTGCCAAGGTGAACCCCGTCGTGCCGGTGCAGCTGATCGTCGACCACTCGCTGGCGGTCGAATACGGCGGCTTCGAGAAGGACGCGTTCGCCAAGAACCGCGCCGTGGAAGACCGCCGCAACGATGACCGCTTCCACTTCATCGACTGGACCAAGAAGGCCTTCAAGAACATGGAAGTGATCCCGCCGGGCAACGGGATCATGCATCAGATCAACCTGGAGCGAATGAGCCCGGTGATCTACACGCAGGACGGCGTGGCCTTCCCGGACACCTGCGTCGGCACCGACAGCCACACGCCGCACGTCGATGCGCTGGGCGTCATCGCCATCGGCGTCGGCGGCCTGGAAGCCGAGAACGTCATGCTCGGCCGCGCCTCGTGGATGCGCCTGCCGGACATCACCGGCGTGGAGCTGACCGGCAAGCCGGGCCCGGGCATCACCGCCACCGACGTGGTGCTGGCGCTGACCGAATTCCTGCGCAAGGAAAAGGTCGTCGGCCACTACCTCGAATTCCGCGGACCGGGCGCCGCCGCGCTGACCCTGGGCGACCGCGCGACGATCTCCAACATGGCGCCGGAATACGGCGCCACGGCGGCGATGTTCTTCATCGACAAGAACACCATCGACTACCTGAAGCTGACCGGCCGCTCGGACGAGCAGGTCAAGCTGGTCGAGACCTACGCCAAGCACTGCGGCCTGTGGGCCGAGAGCCTTGCGACCGCCGAATACGAGCGCGTGCTGACGTTCGATCTCGGCACCGTGGTCCGCAACATGGCCGGCCCGTCGAACCCGCACAAGCGCCTGCCGACCTCGGCGCTGGCCGAGCGCGGCATCGCCGCACCGTGGGAGCTGCCGGCGGACGGCAAGATGCCGGACGGCGCGGTGATCATCGCGGCCATCACCAGCTGCACCAACACCTCGAACCCGCGCAACGTGATCGCCGCCGGCCTGCTGGCGCGCAACGCGAACAAGGCCGGCCTGACCCGCAAGCCGTGGGTGAAGTCGTCGCTCGCACCCGGCTCGAAGGTCGTCGAAAGCTATCTGAAGGACGCCCAGCTGCTCGGCGAACTGGAGAACTTGGGCTTCGGCATCGTCGCCTTCGCCTGCACCACCTGCAACGGCATGTCCGGTGCGCTCGATCCGAAGATCCAGCAGGAAATCATCGATCGCGATCTGTATGCCACCGCCGTGCTGTCCGGCAACCGCAACTTCGACGGCCGCATCCATCCGTATGCGAAGCAGGCCTTCCTGGCGAGCCCGCCGCTGGTCGTCGCCTACGCGATTGCCGGCACCGTGCGCTTCGACATCGAGAAGGACGTGCTGGGTCTGGACAACAACGGCAAGCCGGTCACCTTGAAGGACATCTGGCCGACCGATGCCGAGATCGACGCCGTGGTCGCCAAGAGCGTCAACCCGACGCAGTTCCGCGCCGTCTACGAGCCGATGTTCAAGAAGGAGGCCGACGACGGCAAGACCATCAGCCCGCTGTATGCCTGGCGCGAGATGAGCACCTACATCCGCCGTCCGCCGTACTGGGAGGGCGCGCTGGCCGGTGTCCGCACCCTGAAGGGCCTGCGCCCGCTGGCGGTGCTGCCGGACAACATCACGACCGACCATCTGTCGCCGTCGAACGCGATCATGATGGACTCGGCCGCAGGCGAGTACCTGCACAAGATGGGCGTGCCGGAAGAGGACTTCAATTCCTACGCGACGCATCGCGGCGATCACCTGACCGCGCAGCGCGCCACCTTCGCCAACCCGCAGCTGGTCAACGAGATGGCGGTGGTCGACGGCAAGGTCAAGAAGGGTTCGCTGGCGCGCATCGAGCCGGACGGCAAGGTCGTGCGCATGTGGGAAGCGATCGAGACCTACATGGAACGCAAGCAGCCGCTGATCATCGTCGCCGGTGCCGACTACGGCCAGGGCAGCTCGCGTGACTGGGCGGCCAAGGGCGTGCGTCTGGCCGGCGTCGAAGTGATCGCCGCCGAAGGCTTCGAGCGCATTCACCGCACCAATCTCATCGGCATGGGCGTGCTGCCGCTGGAGTTCAAGCCGGGCACCACGCGTCTGACGCTGGGTCTGGACGGCACCGAAACCTACGACGTTGAAGGCAAGCTGGCGCCGCGCACGACGCTGACCCTGGTCATCACGCGCAAGAACGGCGAGAAGCTCGAAGTGCCGATGACCTGCCGTCTGGATTCCGATGAAGAAGTGCTGGTCTACGAAGCGGGCGGCGTGCTGCAGCGCTTCGCGATGGACTTCCTGGCCTCCAACAAGGCGGCCTGAAGCAGGACGTCCGACCGGCCGATGCGGCCGGTCGGATGACAAAAAAGCCCCGCCTTGCGCGGGGCTTTTTCGTGGCGGCGGCCGTGCTCAGCGGCAGTTGCGGAACTGCTGCGGCTGGTAGTCCGGCAGGTCGGCCGCGTCGATGCCGAAGACGAAGATCTTCGACGGCTGGCTGGCCATGAAGTCGTTGTCCGAGGTCACCAGCAGGCTGTGCTGGCCGCTCGGCAGATCCGGGCCGAAGGCCAGCCCTTCGATCTTTTCCGGGAAGCCGGCGCCGGCCAGGCCGTAGGCGGGATCGAGCAGGTCGAGGAACGGCGTCTTGGCAACCGGCGCGACGCCGGCCGGCAGGCCGGTCGACGGCAGCGACTTGAGATTGCGGATGTCGCTGGCACCGCTGATGTCGATCCTGAACACGCGCTTGAACTGCGCGGCGGCACCGGCGCGGCCGTCGCGCTCGATGACCAGGAAGCTGTGATCGCTGACCGCCAGGATTTCGTTCAGGCCGTTGCTGGCGGCGTCCAGCGGGTAATAGAACTCGCGCAGTTCGCCGGTCGCCAGGGTGATCTCCACCAGGCGTGCGCCGGTGCTGATCCGGGCATTGCCGGCGCCGAGCGCGCCGTCCTGGATCAGCGCGTTCTGCATCAGCCCGTAGAGCTTGCTGCCGTCCGGGCTGATCGCCAGGCCTTCCATGCCGCGGTTCGCCTGGCGGCCGGCGGCGTTGTTGTTCAGTTCGTTGGCCGGCAGCGATGACGGCGCGTCGATCAGCAGCTTGTTCGGCAGCTTGATCGCGCTGCGGCGGCGGCCGCTGGCCAGGTCGAACGCGTACAGGTACGGGCCGTACTCGTCGGAGATGTAGGCGGTGGTGCCGCAGGCGTCGACGCGGATGCCTTCCGGGTCCAGCCGCAGGCTGTCGGTCGAGCCGCTCGGATCGAACGCCGCGCTGCTGCCGGTGAACGGCTGGCCGGCTTCGTTGGCGAGCAGCAGCGTGCCGGTCACCACCGGCGAGAACTGGAAGGCGTTCGGGCCGTAGGGTGCGATCTGGCGGACGCCGATGTCGATCCGGTACAGGCGGTCGACATAGCTCGTTGCGCCGTCGGCCGGGCCGCGGTCGGGCGCTGCGACGAAGCGCTGACTGCGTCCGGTGTAGGCGAACGCCGAGCCGAAGCCGCCGATCTGGTTCTTCAGGGTCACGCCGTCCTCGAGCACGCCGGTGAAGCCGGACTGGTCGGTGGCGGTGCCAGCGATGGCGCCGGTGCCGAGCAGGGTGACGGCGGCGGAGGCGCTGCCGAACGGCAGGCCGCCGGCAACGGCGAGGGTGACGAGACAACGGCGCAGACGGGCTTTCATCGGGGGCACTCCAGACGGGACAGGTGGGCGATGCTGAGCCCGCAACATGAAGCGCCGATGGCAGGCCGGCCCGCGATCGGACTACACTTCGACCTGCAGGCAAGAGAGTCCGGAACCCCCGGCACCGAAGGCGCAATCCCCCCGGAATCGCTCAGGTCAACGGATTGCCTGCTGTGGACACTCTGGAGAGCGCTCGCGAGGTCGGCGAGCCACCGAAGGCGCCAAACGCTCAGGTACGAAAGGACAGATGGGGGTGAGAAGCCACGGCTTTGCGAGCACGGCTCGCAGTGGCTTCGAACGCCGGCGCGAAAGCGACGGCCGGAGCACCGGTACCCCGAAACGTGGCCCTGCGGTTCCGAATGCCGGAGCGAAGGGCGAATGATGGGGACACTGGCGCACGGGCCTTCGAAGGCTGCGCTGCAAGCCCCGCACCTCATGCAAACTCTGCCTGAGGCCCTTCGTCGCCGAGTCCGATCCGCCACATGCTGAAGCACACCGCGCTGCACGCCGAACACCTGCGCCTCGGCGCCCGGATGGTGGATTTCGCCGGCTGGGACATGCCGATCCAGTACGCGTCGCAACTCGACGAACACCACGCCGTGCGCACGGTCGCCGGCATGTTCGACGTGGCCCACATGAGCGCCGTCGACGTGCTGGGCAGCCAGGCGCGCGACTTCCTCCGCCATCTGCTCGCCAATGACGTGGCGCGGCTGCAAAGCCCCGGCAAGGCGCTGTACAGCTGCATGCTGAACCGCGACGGCGGCGTGATCGACGACCTGATCGTCTACCACCTCGATGAATCCTGGTTCCGGCTGGTGGTCAACGCCGGTACCACCGACAAGGACCTCGCCTGGCTGCAGGCCGAGGCCTGTGGCTTCGAGGTCGAGATCCGCCATCGTCACGATCTCGGCATCCTCGCCGTGCAGGGCCCGGCGGCGCGCCAGCGGGTGCAGGCGCTTCTGCCGCCGGAACTGGCGGAACGCGCCTCGGCGCTGACGCCGTTCAGCGCTGCCTGGCACGGCGAACTGTTCGTAGGCCGCACCGGCTACACCGGCGAGGATGGCTACGAGCTGATCCTGCCGCATGACGAACTGCTGCCGCTCTGGCAGGCGCTGCTGGCCGCCGGCGTCACGCCCTGCGGCCTTGGCGCCCGCGACACGCTGCGCCTGGAAGCCGGCATGAATCTCTACGGCCAGGACATGGACGAGACGGTCAGCCCGCTCGAATGCGGCCTGGCCTGGACGGTATCGCTGGCCGACAGCCGCCGCGCCTTCGTCGGCCGCGAGGCGCTCGAAGCCCGGCAGGCCGCGCTCGGCCGCAAGGCGATCGGCCTGGTGCTCGAAGGCCGTGGCGTGCTGCGCGGCCACATGCCGGTGCGCGCTGCCGGCCAGCAGGTCGGCGAACTGACCAGCGGCGGCTATGCGCCGACCCTGAAGGGCTCGATCGCGCTGGCCCGCGTCGCCGCCGATGCCGAGCCGCCGTTCGAGGTCGAGATCCGCGGTCAGTGGCACGCCGTTCGCGAAGTGAAGCCGCCGTTCGTGCGCCACGGCAAGGTTCTGGTTGCAAGCGCGGCCCCGGCGCCGCGCAGCTGATTGAGATGGATCGTCCCTGTTCGTTCGCCCACCGGCCCGTTGGCCCCGAGACCTAACCCATGAGCAACACGCCTGCAGACCTCAAGTACGCCAAGTCCCACGAGTGGGTGAAGACCTTGCCCGACGGCACCTTGCTGATCGGCATCACCGACCACGCGCAGGCTGCGCTCGGCGATCTGGTGTTCGTCGAAACCCCGAAGGTCGGCCGGGTGCTGGCCGCCGATGAAGCCTGCTGCGTTGTCGAATCGGTGAAAGCCGCCAGCGATGTCTATGCCCCGGTGGCCGGCACCGTCGTCGACGCCAACACCAAGCTCGGCGAGAACCCCGAACTGGTCAACGATGCGCCGTACGAGGCCGGCTGGCTGTGGAAGCTGAAGCCGGCGAATCCGGCCGATGTCGACGGCCTGCTGGACGCCGCCGGCTATATCGCGTCGCTGAGCTGAGCGCCGCCGCCGCACCGCTGCCCGGGTCCTGACCGTCATGCCTTTCATTCCCCATACCGAAACCGATGTCGCCGAGATGCTGGCGACCATCGGCGCCCCGTCGATCGATGCGCTGTTCGGCGAGATTCCCGCCGAGCTGCGCTGCCAGGGCCTGTCCCAGGTGCCGCCCCGGATCGCCGAGATGGACATCGCCCGGCTGATGCAGGCACGCGCCGCACAGGACGGCACGCTGCTGAACTTCTGCGGCGCCGGTGCCTACGAGCACCACATTCCGGCGGCGGTCTGGGAAATCGCCACGCGCGGCGAGTTCTACTCGGCCTACACGCCGTACCAGGCCGAGGCCAGCCAGGGCACCTTGCAGCTGCTCTACGAATACCAGTCGATGATGTGCGCGCTGACCGGCATGGAGGTGTCGAACGCCTCGCTGTACGACGGCGCTTCCGCGCTCGCCGAAGCGCTCCTGATGGCGGTGCGCGCCAACCCGGGCGTCGGCGACGGCCGGGTGCTGATGCCGGCGGCCGTGCATCCGTACTACCGCGAGGTGGTCGGCTCGATCACCGAAGCGCAGGGCATCCAGCCGCTGCCGCTGGCTTTCGACCCGGCCAGCGGCCAGACCGCGCTCGACAGCCTCAAGGCGCATGAAGGGCAGGGCATCACGGCGGTGGTGATCGCCCAGCCGAATTTCTTCGGCGTGCTCGAGGATGTCGATGCGATCACCGACTGGGCGCATGCCAACGGCGCGCTGGTGGTGGCGCTGGTCAATCCGGTGTCGCTGGCGCTGCTGAAGCCGCCCGGTGAATGGGGCACGAAGGGTGCGGACATCGTCTGCGGCGACGGCCAGCCGCTCGGTGCGCCGCTGTCGTCCGGCGGGCCGTACTTCGGCTTCCTGACCGCGCGCCAGCAGTACGTGCGGCAGATGCCGGGCCGCATCGTCGGTCGCACCGTCGATCTCGACGGCAAGCCTGGCTTCACGCTGACCCTGCAGGCGCGCGAGCAGCACATCCGCCGCTCCAAGGCGACCTCAAACATCTGCACCAACCAGGGCCTGCTGGTCACCGCTGCAACCATCCACATGAGCCTGCTCGGGCCGGATGGCCTGGAGAGCGCGGCCGCGCATTCGCTGGCCAACACGGCGGCGCTGGTCGCGAAGCTGACCGCGATCCCGGGCGTCGAAGCGGTGTTCAGCGGCGCGCGCTTCCACGAAGCCGTCATCCGCCTGCCGCAGGCCCCTGCGATCGTGCTGGCGCGGCTGGCCGAGGCCGGCATCTTCGGCGGCTTCGATCTCAGCGCTCATTACCCGGAACTCGGCCATGCGCTGCTGGTCTGCGCCACCGAAACCCGCACCGAAGCCGATCTCGACCGCTACGCCGATACGCTGCGCGACGTGCTTGCCACCTGCTGAACCGCTGAACCCACCATAACGAGGAGACCCCGATGGCCCTGATCACCCTGCGCGGCAATGCGCTTTCCACCAATGGCGAACTGCCGAAGCCGGGCAGCGATGCGCCGGGCTTCCGCCTGGTCAACGGCGATCTGAAGGACGTGTCGCTGCACGACTACGCGGGCAAGAAGAAGGTGCTGAACATCTTCCCGTCGATCGACACGCCGACCTGCGCGATGTCGGTGCGCAAGTTCAACGAGAAGGCCGCCGATCTGACCGACACCGTGGTGCTGTGCATCTCCGCCGACCTGCCGTTCGCGCAGAAGCGCTTCTGCGGCGCCGAAGGCATCAAGAACGTCGAAACGCTGTCGCTGATGCGCGGCCGCAGCTTTTCCGACGAGTACGGCCTGACCATCGAGAACGGCCCGCTGGCCGGCCTGACAGCGCGCGCCGTGGTCGTCGTCGGCGCCGACAACAAGGTGTTGCACAGCGAACTGGTCACCGAGATCGCCGACGAGCCGAACTACGACGCGGCGCTGAAGGCGCTGGGCTGATCGCCATGCATCGCCTGTACCGACATCGGCTGTTCGTGCTGCTGGCTGCGCTGCTGCTTGCGGCCTGCGGCGGCAGCAAGGCGCCGGTGTCGGTGCCGGCGGATTTCGTCGGCGAGTGGACCGCGCCGGGCATCACGCTGGTGCTGACCGAATTCGGCGAGATCCACTACAGCCGCTTCCGCGATGCCGGCTCGACGGTATCCGTCACCGGCCCGCTGCGCAGCTTCGAACGCCAGCACTTTTCTGCCGGCTGGGGGCCGCTGTCGACGACCTTCCACATCGATGTGCCGCCGTACCAGGACGGGCTGGTCTGGCGGATGAAGATCGACGGCATCGAACTGGTGCGGCCGGCCGAAGGCCCGGCACCGCCCGAAGCCTGAACCCCGACCCCGAACCCCGACGCTGTACCCGTGACCCGATCGAGAGCTGCCATGGCGCACGCCGCTGAACCGCTGAATCCTTCCGCCGATATCCGGCCCGTTGCCGGGCCGATGGTGTCGCCGCTGAATCCGCTCGAACCGCTGATCTTCGAACTCGGCCGCGCCGGCCGCAGCGCGGTGGCGCAGCGGCCGGTGGCGACCGTGGCGGTGGAACTGCCGGCCGCGCTGCGTCGGCGTGTGCCGCCGGCGCTGCCGCAGGTGTCGGAGCTACAGGCGGTGCGCCACTACACGCGGCTGTCGAAGCTGAACTTCTCGATCGACACCCACTTCTATCCGCTCGGCAGCTGCACGATGAAGTACAACCCGCGCGCCTGTAACCGGCTCGCGATGCTGCCCGGCTTCCTCGGCCGCCACCCGCTGGCGCCGGCCGCGCAGTCGCAGGGCTTCCTGGCCTGCATGTTCGAGCTGCAGGAGATCCTCAAGGACGTCACCGGCATGGCTGGCGTCAGCCTGACGCCGATGGCCGGCGCCCAGGGCGAGTTCGCCGGTGTGGCGATGATCCGCGCCTATCACCGGGCCCGGAACGATCTGGCGCGGACCGAAATCCTGGTGCCGGACGCCGCTCACGGCACCAATCCGGCCACCGCGACGATGCTCGGCATGACCGTGCGCGAGATTCCCACCAATTCCGAAGGCGACGTCGATCTCGACAAGCTGGCCGCGGTGATCGGCCCGCAGACCGCCGGCATCATGCTGACCAATCCATCGACGCTCGGCGTCTTCGAGCGCTCGATCGCGACGATCGCCAGACTCGTCCACGACGCCGGCGGCCTGCTGTACTACGACGGCGCTAACCTCAACGCCATCCTCGGCGAAGTGCGGCCCGGCGACATGGGCTTCGACGTCATCCACATGAACCTGCACAAGACCTTCTCGACGCCGCACGGCGGCGGCGGGCCGGGGGCAGGGGCGGTCGGCGTGTCCGAGCGGCTGCTGCCGTTCATGCCGATTCCGGTGGTCGGCAAGACCGGCGACGCCTACCGCTGGCTCGATGAAAACGACCTGCCGCAGACCATCGGCCGCCTCAGCGCCTTCATGGGCAATGCCGGCGTGCTGCTGCGCGCCTATGTCTACGCCCGGCTGCTGGGCCGCGAGGGCATGCAGCGGGTCGCCGAGTTCGCCACGCTGAACGCCAACTACCTGCAGGCGCGGTTGCGCGAGCGCGGCTTCGAGCTGGCCTTCCCGACCCGGCGCGCGACCCACGAGTTCATCGTCACGCTGAAGCGCGACAAGCAGCAGCACGAGCTGACCGCCACCGATATCGCCAAGCGCCTGCTCGACTACGGCTACCACGCACCGACCGTCTACTTCCCGCTGCTGGTGCCGGAGTGCCTGCTGATCGAACCGACCGAGACCGAGGACAAGGACACCCTCGATGCCTTCGTCGAGGCGCTGTGCGCGATCCGCGAGGAAGCGCGCACCGACATCGCCACGCTGAAGGGCGCGCCGTACCGGATGCCGGTGCGCCGGCTCGACGACGTGCGTGCCGCGCGCCAGCTCGACATCCGCTACGTCGCACTGGCCGGGAGCGCCCGCTGATGGCCGACGGCATCAAGGGCTGGCGGCGGATCCTGCGCGCCACCAAGGTCAGCTACGACGGCATGGGCTGGGCGCTGCGCGAGGAGGAAGCCTTCCGCATCGAGCTGGTGATCTTCTTCGCGATGCTGCCGTTCGCTTTTTGGCTCGGTGACGGGGCGGTCGAGAAGGTGATCCTGTTCTGGAGCCTGCTGCTGGTGCTGATCGTCGAGCTGCTCAACACGGCGGTCGAGGTGGTGGTCGATCGCATCGGCCTGGAACGTCATGTATTGTCCGGGCGCGCCAAGGACCTGGGGTCTGCGGCGGTCCATCTTTCACTGCTGCAGGTGCCGCTGGTCTGGGGCCTCGTCCTGCTGTCCTGACCACCTTTCACGCTTCGGAAACCCAATGTCTGCACTGATCTGCGGTTCACTCGCCTACGACACCATCATGGTGTTCTCGGGCCGCTTCCAGAACGAGATCCTGCCGGACAAGGTGCACATCCTGAACGTCGCCTTCCTGGTGCCGGAACTGCGCAAGGAATTCGGCGGCACCGCCGGCAACATCGCCTACAACCTGAAGATGCTCGGCGGCGAACCGCTGCCGATGGCCACCGTCGGCAAGGACTTCGCGCAGTACGAGGCCTGGCTCGACCAGCACGGCATCAGCCGGGAATACGTCAAGACCATTCCCGAGGCCTATACCGCGCAGGCCTACATCACCACCGATCTCGACGACAACCAGATCACCGCCTTCCACCCCGGCGCGATGAGCTTCGCCCACACCCAGGATGTGCACGCGGCGATCAAGGCTGGGGCGAAGATCGGCTCGGTGTCGCCGGACGGTCGCGACGCGATGATCCTGCACGCCGAGCAGTTCGCCGACGCCGGCCTGCCGTTCATCTTCGATCCGGGCCAGGGCCTGCCGATGTTCGGCGGCGACGATCTCAAGGCGTTCATCGAAAAGGCCACCTACGTGGCGGTCAACGACTACGAGTCGGAAATGATCATGGACCGCACCGGCTGGTCGCTGAAGGAGATCGCCGATCGCGTCGAGGCGCTGATCGTCACCCGTGGCGGCAAGGGCTCGCACATCTACACGCGCAGCAAGACCCACGAGATCCCGACCGCGACCGCCCAGGCCCTGGCCGACCCGACCGGCTGCGGCGACGCCTACCGCGCCGGCCTGCTCTATGGCCTGCTGAACGGCATGGACTGGGAAACCACCGGCCGCGTCGCCTCGCTGATCGGCGCGATCAAGATCGAGCGTCCGGGCCCGCAGAACCACTACGTCGGCCCGGAAGACTTCCGCGCCCGGTTCAAGAAGGAATTCCGTTACGACCTCGCCTGAAAGACCGCCGGCGCGGAAAACTTTGTCTATAATCGCGGCCCGCGCCGAAATAGCTCAGTCGGTAGAGCAACTGATTCGTAATCAGTAGGTCGGAGGTTCGATTCCTCTTTTCGGCACCATCTTCAAAGCATCCTGAAAGCCTGCCTCGCGCAGGCTTTTTGCTGGGCGGCGCCTTTGTCGTCCGCAGCACCGGCCGGCAACGGCCGGGCTGCGGACAGCTCACTGGATGCCCGGTGCGGCTTCAGCCCGGCGCGGCACCGGTGGCGGCATCGCTTGTTGCCGGTCGGGGCATCCGGGCGCGCCCGGCCAGCCGGTACAGCGCCGGCAGCACCAGCAAGGTCAGCAGGGTCGACGAGCCGATGCCGCCGATCACGACCGTCGCCAGCGGGCGCTGCACTTCGCTGCCGATGCCGGTATTGAAGGCCATCGGCACGAAGCCGAGGCTGGCGACCAGTGCGGTCATCAGCACCGGGCGCAGGCGGCTCAGCGCGCCTTCGGCGATGGCGTCGTCGAGCGGCCGGCCGCGCGCCAGCAGGTCGCGGATGAAGCTGACCATCACCAGGCCATTGAGCACGGCGATGCCGGACAGCGCGATGAAGCCGACGCCGGCGGAAATCGACAGCGGGATGCCGCGCAGCCACAACGCCAGCACGCCGCCGGTGAGCGCCAGCGGCACGCCGCTGAAAATCACCAAGGCGTCGCGCAGCGAACCGAAGGCCAGCCACAGCATGGCGAGGATCAGCGCCAGCGTTGCCGGCACCACCACGGCCAGCCGCGTCGCAGCCGACTGCAACTGCTCGAAGCTGCCGCCGTAGTCGAGCCAGTAGCCGGTCGGCAGCGGCACGTCCGCCGCCAGCCGGCGTTGGGCGTCGGCGACGAAGCTGCCGAGATCGCGGCCCCGGACATTGGCGGTGACCACCGCCCGGCGCTTGCCGTTTTCGCGGTTGATCTGGTTCGGTCCGGCGCGCAGCGCCACGGTCGCGACCTCGGCCAGCGGCAGGCTGCCGCCGCCCGGCAGCGGCACCGGCAGCACGGTCAGCGCGTCGACATCGCTGCGCAGCGCTTCCGGCAGGCGCAGCACGATGTCGTAGCGGGCATCGCCCTCGAACAGCCGGCCGGCAGCCTGGCCGCCGATCGCACCGGCCACCACCGTCTGCACGTCGGCCACGTTGAGGCCGAAGCGCGACAGCTGTTCGCGATCCGGCGTGACGGTCAGCAGCGGCAGGCCGTCGAGCGGTTCGGCACGGACATCGGCGGCGCCCGGCAGGTCTTGCAGCACACGGGCGATGTCGGCGGCGAGCCGCGCCAGGGTGTCGAGATCGTCGCCGTAGACCTTGACGCCGAGATCCGAGCGGACGCCGGAAATCAGCTCGTTGAAACGCAGCTGGATCGGCTGCGACAGCTCGTAGCTGCTGCCCGGCACCCGGCCGGCGCGGGCTTCGATATCGGCCATCACGGCGGCCTTCGGCTTGCCGGGGTCCGGCCACTGCGCGCGCGGCTTCAGCATCACGTAGCCGTCGGCGATGTTCGGCGGCATCGGATCGGTCGCGACTTCCGCGGTGCCGAGCCGCGCGAACACCCGTTCGACCTCGGGCAGCGCAGCGATCTCGCGTTCCAGCTCGCGCTGCAGCTGCAGCGACTGGCCGAGCGAGGTGCCGGGAATGCGCAGCGCCTGGATCGCGGCGTCGCCCTCGTCGAGGTTGGGCACGAACTCGCTGCCGAGCCGCGTCGCCAGCACGGCGCAGCCGAGCACCAGCAGCAAGGCCAGCGGCGCCACTTTCCGGCGCTGGCGCAGGGCCGCATCGAGCAGCGGCCGGTAGGCGCGCAATGCCAGCCGCAGCAGCGGGTTCTCGGCGTCCCGGACCGGCGCCCGGAACAGCAGCGCGATGCCGGCCGGGATGAAGCTCAGCGCCAGCAGCATGCCGGCCAGCAAGGCGATCACCACGGTTGCCGCCATCGGATGGAACATCCGGCCCTCGACGCCTTCCAGCGCGAACAGCGGCAGGTAGACGGCGGTGATGATCACCACGCCGAACAGCGCCGGGCGGATCACTTCGCGGGTGGCGCGGAACACCACGTCGAGGCGTTCCGCCAGCGGCAGGCGGCGACCGCCGTGGCTGGCCTCGGCCAGCCGGCGCAACGCGTTCTCGACGATGATCACCGCGCCGTCGACGATCAGCCCGAAGTCGAGCGCGCCGAGGCTCATCAGGTTGGCGCTGACCCGGTTGCCGACCATGCCGCTGATGGTGATCAGCATCGCGAACGGAATCACCGCTGCCGTCAGCAGCGCGGCGCGCACATTGCCGAGCAGCGCGAACAGGATCGCCACCACCAGCAGCGCGCCCTCGGCGAGGCTCTTCTCGACGGTGGCCAGGGTGCGGTCGACGAGCGTCGTGCGGTCGTAGACCGGCGTCAGGCGCACGCCGGGCGGCAGGCCGGCGGCGATCGCCGGCAGGCGAGCGGCGACTGCCCGGGCCACGGTCCGGCTGTTTTCGCCGACCCGCATGATGGCGGTGCCGAGCACCACCTCGTCGCCGTTCAGCGTCGCCGCGCCGCTGCGGGGCGCGGCGCTTTCGCTGACGGTGGCGACGTCGCCGATCCGCAGCGGCACGCCATCGGTCTGGCTGACCACGATCCGGCGCAGGTCGTCGAGCGTTTCCGCCTGGCCCGGCACCCGCACCAGCAGCTGGCTGCCGTTCTTCTCGATCGAGCCGGCGCCCTGGTTGCCGTTGTTGGCGTTCAGGCGGGCCGCCAGGTCGGCGAAGCTCAGGCCATGCGCCTGCAGCCGGGCCGGGTCCGGCGCGACCAGGATTTCCTTGTCGTCGCCGCCGACCGCATTGATCTCGGCGACCCCCGGCACCCGCAGCAGCTGCGGCCGGATCACCCAGTCCTGCAGGCTGCGCAGCTGCATCGGCGTCGGCAGCGCCGTACCCGCCGGCAGCTGGCCGGGATCGGCTTCGACGGTGTACAGGAAGATCTCGCCGAGGCCGGTGGCGATCGGCCCGAGCGCCGGCTCGATGCCGGCCGGCAGCTGCGCCCGTGCCGCGTTCAATCGCTCCGCGACCTGGGCGCGCGCGAAGTACAGGTCGGTGCCGTCGGCGAACACCACGGTGACCTGCGACAGGCCGTAGCGCGACAGCGACCGCGTGTGGTCGAGCTGCGGCATGCCGGCCATCGCGGTCTCGATCGCCCAGGTGATGCGGCGCTCGGTTTCCAGCGGCGTGTAACCCGGCGCCTCGGTATTGATCTGCACCTGGACATTGGTGATGTCCGGCACCGCGTCGATCGGCAGGCGCTGGAAATTCCAGAGGCCGAGTGCGGCACTGAGCAGCACCAGCACCATGACCAGCACCCGATGATCGACGGCCAGCCGCAGGCTTCTATCGAGCATGGCGCAGCTCCGGTGTCGTGGCGGCAGTCAGTTCAATGCGCATGTTCGGCCCCCGACTTTTCCAGTTCGGCCTTGATCACATAGCTGCCGGCGGCGACCACCGGCGTACCGGCGGCGAGGCCGTCGAGCACTTCCACCTGTTCGCGGTCCTGGCGGCCGAGGCGCACCGGACGCGGCGTGTAGCGGTCGCCGTCGACGACGAAGACGACGCTGGCGCCGTCGAGATCCTGGATCGCCGTGCGCGGTACCCGCACGGCCACCGGCGTTGCGCCGACCGTGACTTCGGCGGTCACGAACAGGCCGGGCGGAAACGCCCGCGCGCGGTTGTCGAGCGGCACATGGGCCTTGAGCGCCTGGTTGGCGGTCCCCAGCAGATCGATGCGGGCGATGCTGGCCTGTGTCGTCGCGCCGCCATCGGCCGCCCGCAGGTGCACCGGCTGGCCGCTGCGGATCGCTGCGCGGTCGCGCGGGAACACCGACAGCTCGGCCCAGACGGTGTCGACATTGGTGATCACGAACAGCGGCGTGTCGCCGGTCTTCTGGCCGCTGTTGGCGGTGCGCGCGGTGATCACACCCGACAGAGGCGCGCTGACCGTGTAGTTCTCCAGGCTCAGGTCGCTTTCGACGACCGCCAGCGGCTCGCCGCTGCGCACCTCGTCGCCGAGCGCCTTGCGGACGCTGCGGACGACGCCGGGGAAGCGGGCATGGACCTCGCGCACCGTTTCCGGATTGGCGTTGATGCGGCCATACAGCACCCGGCTTTCGGCCAAGGTGCCGGGCCCGGCGATGGCGCGGGCCAGGCCCAGGCGGCCGGCCATGCCGGAGTCGATGCGCACCGATGGCGGCGCGGCATCGGCGGGATCGGTTTCGGTGGCCGCGAGCGGTGCGACGGCCTGCGTGTCGATCGGGGCGTCGACCGGCGCGGCAGCGCGATCGCAGGCGCCGACCAGCAGCGCCAGCAACAGGATCAGCAGGGTTTTCATCGGCATTCTCACGGGGTGTCGCCGGCCGGCAGCACGCCGGTCAGACGATCGATTTCGGTGGCGAACTGCCAGGCGTCGGCGGCGGCCTGGATGCGGGCTCGGCGGGCCTCGAACAGTTCCTTGCGGGCGGCGACCAGCTCCTGGTAGCCGTAGCGGCCCCGGGCGTAGGCGTACTCGGTCTGCTGCAGCGCCTTTTCGATGCGCGGCAGCACAGCGGTCGCCAGCGTGTTGGCCGCCGTGTGGGCGTGCTTCAGCTCTTGGAACCACTCGTAAAGTTGCGTCAGGCTGGCGATGTCGGCCGCATTGCGGCGCAGGCCGACCTGATCGGCGCGCGCCTGGGCTTCGGCGATCTCGCCCTGGCCACGGTCGTTGACCGGCAGCGGGATCTGCAGCGAGAACACGCCGGCCACGTCCTGGCCATCGCCGAAGCGCCGCAGGCCGGCACTGACCTGCCAGGCCGGCCGGCGGCGCTGCTCGGCCAGCCGCAGCTCGGCATCGCGGACACGCTGCTCGGCGATCAGCCGCAGCTGCGCCGGATTGGCCTTGAGCCGCTCGGTCAGGGCCTCGAACGGCGCCAGTGGCGGCAGCGCTAGCAGGTCGCCCTCAGCGATGCCGAACGTGGCTTCGCGCGCGCCCCACAGCGCGGCGAGCTGGCGGCGGCTGGTCAGCAGTTCGTGCTCGGCGTGCTCGTGATCCAGCTCGGCCAGTGCCAGCGAGGCTTCGGCGCGCGCCAGTTCGGCGGACGGCACCGCGCCGGCCCGGACCCGTTTGCGCGTCGCCTCGACGGTGCGCCGCGCCAGTTCCGAGGCCTCATGGGTGACCGCCAGCTGCGCCTGGTCGGACAGCACATGGCCGTAGCGGCGCGCGGTTTCGGCAGCGGTGTCGACCTGCCGTTCGAGCTGCTCGGCGGCCAGCAGGCCGGTGCCGGCACGAGCGGCGTCGAGCCGCCGCTGGCGCGCGCCGCGTTCCAGCAGCTGGCTCAGGCTCAGCGTCTGCTCGGCAGCGCGGAAGCCGCTGCGGCTGCCGCTGCCGAGCGCGTCCTCGACGCTCAGGTTGAGCGTCGGATTCGGCGCCAGACCGGCCTGCAGCACGCGGCCGTCCTGGATGCGGAAGGCTTCGGCGTACACCGCCAGTTCGGGATTGCTCGCCAGCACCTGGCGAATCGCCGTCGCCAGGCGGATCGGCGGGCCGTCGGGCGGCAGCTCGGGTTCGGCCTTGAGCCCGGCGGGCTGGGCGGACAGCAACAACAGCAGCACGCCGGGCAGATGCCGGCGCACGGAAGACAGCAACATCGGGAATCTCCTTCGAAAATGCCGGCGGCACGCTGTGCGGCGCGGCGATCAGGCCCGGCGGATCAAGCCGCCGGGCGCGTTCGGATCAGGCGAAGGAGAACAGGGGCGGGCCGCGCAACGGCGGCCGAAGGTGGGGTGGGCGCGTCGGCCGCCGCTGCTCGGCTGCCGTCGGCGGCGGGGCGTCGACAGGCGCGGCAGCAGCATTACCGCCAGCAGCAGGCCGATCAGCGCCGTCGGCTCCGGCGGCGACAGCTTGCCGAGCGGATCGCTGGCCACGCCGGTATCGAGGTCATCGTGATGCGGCGCGCCGTCGGCGCCGTGGCCGCTGGCGTCGGCCATGCGGTCGCCGGCCGCGCTGTGATGCAGACCGGCGTCAGCGAAGTGGACGGCGTTCCCGGGCTCGCTGCCGTCGAAGCAGTGATGCAGGTGCGCGCCGCCCAGCCGCATCACCAGGAAGGCGAGGCAGGCGAGCAGCATCGGCAGCGGCTTGAGGGTCGTCACCGGCGCACCTTAGCAAAAGGCGGCCGCCTACCAGTTCGCGCTCAGCGTCAGGCCGACCTCGCCGGGACCGAGCACCGGCAGCAGCGATACCTGCGCCGGCAGCCAGGGCTTGACGACGAGCTTCGACAGGCCGTAGGCCAGCGCGCAGCCGGCCACCACGTCGCGCACGTAATGCTTGTCCTCGTTGACCCGGATGTAGGCGACCCAGGCGGAGACCGCATAGGCCGGCGCGGCCTGCTGCCAGCCATAGCGTTCGCCGAGGTAGGCGGCGCCGGCACAGGCGGTGGAGGTGTGGCCGGACGGGAACGACTTGCTGCCGCCGTCCGGCCGGGTGCCCCAGTCGCCGTCCTTGAACGCGTACTTCAGTGCCTGGGTGGCCGCGACGGTGGCCGCCAGTTCGCCACCCAGCTGCCACAGGCCGGTGCTGTCGCCCCGGTAGCCGGAGTAGGCGGCAGCGCCGGCGGCGGGCACGAACTTGAGCCAGTTGGATAGCGTCAGCTGGTCGCGATTGGCGTCGGCGGCGCCGCGCAGCGGAACGGCGAGGGCAGCGGCTGACAGCAGCGCAAGGAGGGGACGGCGGGCACGGAGCATGGCGGTGGGGCAGGACGGTCAGGATTCGGAGGCGGCGGGAGGCGCCGGGCAGGCGGCGCCCGGCAGCATGCCGCAACCGACCGGTTTCGGCATGCCGCGCGCCCTGCGCGGGCGGCGATCCGGTCAGCGCTTGAGGGCGCGGCTCATCAGGTAGGACTGGCGCACGCGGTTGTCGGCGAAGTAGGTCTGCACGATGGCGATCACTTCGGCGCGGAATGCGGCCAGCCGTTCGGGCTCGGCGGCGAGACCCTGCACCACCTTGATGAACGGTGCGGCGGTCAGTTCCATGCTGGCCCCGTAGTGACGCGGGCTCAGTGCCGGGATGCTCATCTCGTCGCGATGGAACTCGGGTTCGCCGGTGGCCGCGCCGAGCCAGCGGCGGATGTTGGCGGTCTCGCCCCAGCTGCTCGGCGCTGCGGCGCCGGGCGGGCCGGGCAGGTAGCGGCCGACCAGGTCGAACAGGCGGCCGATGCACAGCTCCGGCGGCCAGGTCGAGAAGGCGATCCGGCCGCCGGGCTTCAGCACCCGCAGCATCTCGGCGATCGCCCGCTCCGGGCGCGGCGCGAACATGTGGCCGAACTGGCTGACCACGACATCGAAGTGAGCATCCGGGTACGGCAGCGCCTCGACATCGCCTTCCAGAAAGGCGATCGGCGCTTCGATCAGCGTGGCGTTGCGGCGGGCCTCGACGAGCAGCGCCGGCGCCAGATCCAGGCCGCTGACCATCGCGCCCTGCAGCGCGGCGGTGATGGCGACGACGCCGGTGCCGCAGGCCACGTCGAGCACCTGCTGGCCGCGGCCGATCCCGGCATAGCGGACCAGCGCGGCGGCGGCCGGCGTGGTGAACGGGGCAATCGGTGCAAACAGGCCCCAGCCTTCGCGCTGGGCGGCCTTCATCGCGGCATAGGGATCGTCGGTCATTGGCGGGCGGGTCGGAATCGGGAAGCGGAAGTTTGCAGCACGCCGGCCGCCGGCTGGCGGGATGCGGGTGGGCCCGCATTCCGTGGCCGGCGCCGGACGCAGCGCCGGTTCAGGCCGCCATCTGCCGCAGCATGTACGGCAGCACGCCGCCATGCCGGTAGTAGGCCCATTCGACCGGCGTGTTGATGCGCACCCGGGCGCTGAAGCGGCGCTGTGTGCCATCGGCCCGGCGGGCGGTGACGGCCACCGTTTCGGCGCCGTCGAGCAGGCCGTCGATGTCGTAGACCTCGCTGCCGTCGAGGCCGAGCGTGGCGGCGTTGTCGCCATCGACGAAGTTCAGCGGCAGCACGCCCATGCCGACCAGGTTGGCGCGGTGGATGCGCTCGAAGCTTTCCGAGATCACTGCCTTCACGCCGAGCAGCCGCGTGCCCTTGGCCGCCCAGTCGCGTGACGAGCCGGTGCCGTATTCCTTGCCGGCCAGCACCACCAGCGGCGTGCCGCTGGCGGCGTAGCGCATCGCCACGTCGTAGATCGCTTCCACCGGGCCGGCGGTGTCGCCATCGAAATGGCGCGACACGCCGCCTTCGACACCCGGCGTCATCGCGTTCCGGATGCGGGTGTTGGCGAACGTGCCGCGCATCATGATTTCGTGATTGCCGCGCCGCGAGCCCAGGCTGTTGAAGTCGGCCCGCTGCACGCCGTGCGCCTGCAGGTAGCGGCCGGCCGGGCTGTCGACCGGGATATCGCCGGCCGGGCTGATGTGATCCGTGGTGATCGAATCGCCGAGCAGCGCCAGCACCCGCGCGCCGCGGATGGTCGGGATGCCCGGCGGTGTCAGCGTCATGCCGGTGAAGTACGGCGGGTTCTGCACGTAGGTCGAACGGGCATCCCAGGGATAGGTTTCCGACTTCGTCACCCGGATACCCTGCCAGCGGGCGTCGCCGCCCAGCACGCCGTCATAGCTCTTGCGGAACAGCTCCGGCGTCACCGCCGCCGCGACCGCCGACTGGATCTCGGCATTGCTCGGCCAGATGTCCTTCAGGTAGACGTCCTGTCCGTTGCTGCCCTGGCCGATCGGCTCGGCGCTGAGATCGATGTCGGTGGTGCCGGCGATCGCGTAGGCCACCACCAGCGGCGGGCTGGCCAGGTAGTTCATCCGCACGTCCTGGTGGATGCGGCCCTCGAAGTTGCGATTGCCGGACAGCACCGCCGAGACGCTCAGGCGGTGCTTCTGGATCGCCTCGCCGATCGCCGGGTTCAGCGGGCCGGAATTGCCGATGCAGGTGGTGCAGCCATAGGCGACGACATGGAAGCCGAGGTGTTCCAGGTCATCGTTCAGGCCGGCCTTGGCGAGGTATTCGGTGACCGCCTTGGAGCCCGGTGCCAGCGAGGTCTTGACCCAGGGCTTGGTCGTCAGGCCCAGCGCGCGCGCTTTCTTCGCCAGCAGGCCGGCGCCGATCAGGACACTGGGGTTGGAGGTATTGGTGCAGCTGGTGATCGCCGCGATCACCACCGCGCCGTCGTGCAGCGCGTAGCGCTGGCCGGCATCGCTGACGGTGGCCGGCCCCTGCGACGGACGGGTCTTTTGCTCGGCGGCCAAGGCGGCGCGGAAATTGGCCTTGACCTTGCCCAGCAGCACGCGGTCCTGCGGCCGCTTCGGGCCGGCCAGCGACGGCTGGATGGTCGACAGGTCCAGGTGCAGCACATCGGTGTACTCGGCCTCCGGCGCGTCCGGTGTCCACCACAGGCCCTGCGCCTTGGCGTAGGCCTCGACCACCGCCAGATGCGCTTCGCTGCGACCGGTCAGCCGCAGGTAGGCAAGGGTTTCGCTGTCGATCGGGAAGATGCCGCAGGTAGCGCCGTATTCCGGTGCCATGTTGCCGATGGTGTTGCGATCGCTGGCCGACAGGTTCGCCAGGCCCGGGCCGAAGAACTCGACGAACTTCTCGACCACGCCGCGGGCTCTCAGCATCTCGGTGACGGTCAGCACCAGATCGGTCGCGGTGGCGCCCTCGGCCAGCTTGCCGGTGACCCGCACGCCGATCACTTCCGGCATCAGCATCGACGACGGCTGGCCGAGCATCGCCGCTTCCGCCTCGATGCCGCCGACGCCCCAGCCGAGCACGCCGATGCCGTTGACCATCGTCGTGTGACTGTCGGTGCCGAAGCAGGAATCCGGATAGAGGACGCCGTCGTCGTTCTCGAACACCACGCGGGCGAGGTACTCGATGTTGACCTGGTGGACGATGCCGGTATCCGGCGGCACCGCCTTGAAGTTCTTCAGCGCCTCCTGGCCCCAGCGCAGGAAGGTGTAGCGCTCCTCGTTGCGCTGGAATTCGACCTTGGCATTGAGATCAAGCGCGGCGCGCGAACCGTAGTGGTCGATCATCACCGAGTGGTCGATGACCAGTTCGACCGGGCACAGCGGGTTGATCCTGGTGGCGTCGCCGCCGAGTGCCTTCATGGCATCGCGCATCGCCGCGAGGTCGACCACGCAGGGCACGCCGGTGAAGTCCTGCAGGATCACCCGGGCCGGCGTGAAGTTGATGTCCTTGGCGGCGAGCGCACGGAGGTCGGCCGAGGCCAGCGCCCGGATGTCGTCGGCCGTGGTGGCGACGCCGTCCTCATGGCGCAGCAGGTTTTCCAGCAGGATCTTGTAGCTGTACGGCAGGCGCGAGACCCGGAACGCCGGCTCCAGCTGGGTCAGGTCGTGGTAGGTGTACCGGGTCGACCCGATGGCAAGCGTGGCGCGGGTTTTGAAGCTGTCGAGCATGTCAGTCTCCTGAGGCCGGCGAACACCGCCTGCCTGTAGAGACCTTGGCGGCAAGCCGGCGTTCAGGCAAGCCCCGCGTGCTGGCCCGACCCGCTACAGAAGACCCGCTTCAGACCGGCCTGCGCCGCGCCTCAGCCTCGGGCAGCGAGCAGCCGCTGGGCGACCAGACCGTCCTGTTCGGACTTGCGCTGGATGTCCTGGGCAATGAACTTGGCCATCGTGCCGCCCACCAGCGGCACCGAGCAGTCGACGATCCAGCGCATCCGGTTCACGGCGCCGGCCGGCGTGGCTTCCAGCTTCATTTCGCAGCGGATCGAGGTGATCGACTTCAGCGGTTCGATGACCACATCGAGGCGGCCGCTGCGGCTGGCGATGTCCCAGCGATCGGTCTGCTGCGCCGGTACCCAGTCGCTGCTGCCAATGAACTTCTGGGCCATCTTCGGCACCTCGATGCTGGACTTGCGCTTGAAGCGGCAGACTACCTGGAAGTGCTGGTCGTCCGCCGTGCGCGAGACGATCTCGATGTCGCGCAGGCCCAGTTCGCGGTACTTGCTCGGGATGTAGTCGGGGTCGCGGTACATCGCCAGCACCTGGTCGACGGTGGCGTTGAAATGGTGTTCGCAGGTGAATTCCATGAAACGGCTCCTCTAATCGGGTGGGGGTCAGCCGTGGTGGCCGATGAACTTGCGGACGTCGGCGGCGCTGCGGGCCGGGTCTTCGACCATCGGCATGTGGCCCAGGTCGGGGTAGGTGACGAGCTGCGCGCCGGGAATGCCGCGCGCCCAGACGTCGGCGGCGCTGCGGTGCACGAGGCGGTCCTGATCGCCCCACATCACCAGCACCGGCACGGTGATTTCGGCGAGCCGCGTATCGAGCAGATCGACACCGCGGAAGTCCGTGAAGATGCGCGCCAGCGACGCGCGGCGCACGGCGTAGTCCGCGGCGATCCAGTCCAGGGTCATGCCCGGCACCCACGGCGGCTGGGCCATGGTCATCGCGTAGAACGCGTCGAAATCCTTTCGGCTGTTCACTTCGAACGGATTGCCTTCGCCGCGACTCAGCATCTGCTCCATGTCGCTCGGGGTCGGCGCGGTGACGCCGGCGGCGTCCATCAGGGTGGCGCTCTGCACGCGATCCGGGTGATGCAGCGCCAGCTGGGCGGCGATGAAGCCGCCCATCGAATTGCCGACCAGATGCGCCTTCGCGATGCCGAGCGCGTCCATCGCCTTCAGCACCCGCTGCGCCTGGCTCATCGTGTCGTAGCGCAGCGCCGGATCGAACGGTGTTTCGCCGTGGCCGGGCAGGTCGAGCACCAGCACCCGGTAGCGATCGGTGAAGTGCGGCGCGAAGCGCATCCACACGGTCTTGTCGGCGCTGTAGCCGTGGATCATCACCACGGTCTCTACCGCATCGGCCGGGCCGCCCTGCCAGGTCATCATGCGGCTGTCGCCGACATCGACCGTGGCGCGCTTCAGTCCCGCAATCGCGGTCTCGATGCGGGTATCGGCATCCAGCGCCAGCTTGCCGACCGCCGGGTAAGTGAGGACTGCCCAGCCGGTGAAGCCGAGCGCGGCGATGGCTGCCGTGATCAGGAAGGGCCGCTTCATGAGGCCTGCTTCCGACGGCGAGCGGCGGCCTTGGCGGCCGGGGGCGGGTAGTCGCTGCGGTCGATGACGCCGCGCAGGTCGCGCCAGACGATCGGGTTCAGCAGCCGCAGCGGCAGCAGGTTGGCGCCGAGCCAGGTCTTCAGCGAGTCCTTGCCGTAGACCATCTTCGGCGTGCCGCGCCGGATGCCGCGGATCACGTGGCGGACGATCGCCTCCGGCGGCGTCGACAGGTACTTGTTCGAGAACGCCTGATGCTGTGGTGCGTTGGCGATGTTGGTGGCGATGCCGCCCGGATGGACCAGATGCACCGAGATCGGCGATTCCTGCAACTCGGTCATCAGCGCTTCGGTGAAGCCGCGCACGGCGAATTTCGAGGCGCTGTAGTCGCAGTGATTCGGCGGGCCGATCAGCCCGAAGATGCTCGACACGTTGACTACCGCGCCTTCGCCATTGGCGATGAGCTGCGGCAGGAACACCTGGGTGCCGTGGACCACGCCATAAAAGTTGATGCGCATGACCCGCTCGATGGTCTCGACCGGTGTGGCCCAGACCGGCTTGCCGGCCCCGGCGATACCGGCGTTGTTGATGATCACGTGGGCGTTGCCGAGCTTCGCCTGCACCTCGGCGGCGAAGCCTTCCATCGCGCGGCGATCGGAGACATCAAACGCGGCGCTGTGGATCGCGATGCCCGGTTGGCCTGCGATCAGTGCCACCGTTTCGGCGAGGCTGGCGGCGTCGTAGTCGTTCAGTGCCAGCTTCGCACCCAGCCTCGCGAACTCGACCGCATACGCGCGGCCCATGCCCGAACCGGCTCCGGTGACCACCACGACCTTGTTGCGGAAATCCTTCATGGCGGAGGGCTCAGGCGAACACGTGGTGCTGCGGACGGAAGCGGCTCGCGAGCCGGCGATAGGTGAAGCTGAAGCCGGGGAACATCGCGATCACATGGCCGGACTTCGACTGGTACCAGCTCTTGCAGCCGCCGGCCTTCCAGACCGTCTTCTCCATTTCCGAGTGGACCATCCGCGTGTAGGCGTCCTCGGCCTCGCGGCTGACTTCGATCGACTGCTTGCCCGAGTTTTCGAGCTGCCGGAGGCTGTTCACGATGTAGTTCATCTGCGATTCGATGACGAAGATCGCCGAGGTATGGCCGATGCCGGTATTCGGGCCGGTGACGACGAACAGGTTCGGGAAGCCGGGAATCGCAGTGCCGAGGTAGGCGCGCGGGTACTCCTCCCAGACTTTGGCGAGGCTGACGCCGTCGCGGCCGATCACCGGGTAGGAGATGACGCCGTCGGTCGCGTCGTAGCCAGTGGAGTAGACGATCAGGTCGAGATCGAGCTGTTCGCCGCTGGCGGTGACGATGCCGCGTTCGTTGATCTCGCGGATGCCGTCGTGGCGGTCATGCAGGCTGACATTCGGCCGCGACAGCGCCGGGTACAAGGTGCTCGACAGGATGATGCGCTTGCAGCCGATGGTGAAATCCGGCGTCAGCTTCTGGCGCAGCACCGGGTCTGGCACCTGCTTCTTGAGATGATTCAGTGCCTCGCGCTGGGCGACGAGGTTCAGCATCGTCTTCGAATATTTGAAGCCGATGACGCGGGTTTCGAGGCCCCAATAGATCGCGAGCCTGAGCGCCTTGTGCAGCCATTTCACGCCGAGCAGCTTGCGCTGGAACGGCGAGAACTTGCGGTCCGGACGCGGCAGTACCCAGTGAGGCGAGCGCTGGAATACGTGCAGTGCGCCGACCTTGTCGGCGATCGCCGGAATCACCTGCGCGGCACTGGCCCCGCTGCCGATGATCGCCACGCGCTTGCCGCGATAGTCGTAGCTGTGGTCCCAGGCATTGGTGTGGAAACTCTTGCCCTGGAACGTGTCGCGGCCCGGGAAGTTCGGAATCACCGGCGTGCTCAAGGGGCCGGAGGCATTGATCAGGATCTGCGCCTCGAAGGTGCCGGCGGCGTCGGTGGTCACGATCCAGCGCTTGGCGGTTTCGTTCCAGCGCACTTCGCGCACATTGGCGTTGACCGTGGTGCGCTGCCGAAGGCCATGCTTGTCGATCACCTCGTTGGTGTAGCGCTGCAGCTCTTCCTGCTCGGCAAACATCTGCGACCAGGCGTAGGGCTCCGAGGAGATCGAATAGAGCGGCGACTGCACGTCGACCGCCGCGCCCGGATAGCTGTTCTGGCACCAGGTGCCACCCATGAACGGCCGCCGTTCAAGGATGCGGAAATCGGTGATGCCCTGTTCCAGCAGGCGCAGCGCGGCGCATTGCCCGCCGAAGCCGCTGCCGATGATCACGACCTTGTAGCTGTTCATGGTCCGCACTGCCTCCGGGCCTTGCGGCCTCGCGTTTATGTGATGACGAATGCCCTCACTTTACATCTGAGGTTGTGCGTCGTCAAATAACGACATGACCAGCAAGCGACGTCCGGAAGCAGCGGGAAGGACCTACGGCGGCGAAAGCGCGGCCGAACGACAGGCCCGCCAGCGCCAGCAGTTCATGGCGGCGGGACGCCAGCTGTTCGGCAGCGTCGGCTATCGGGCGACGACAGTAAGAACACTGTGCAAGCAGGCGGGATTGATCGACCGCTACTTCTACAAGAACTTCGTCGATACCGAGGACCTGCTGGCGGCGGTCTACGCCGAAGCGATTGACGACATCCAGGCCACGGTCATGCGGGCGCTGATGCAGGAACTGCCCGGCGGTCACGCCGAGCGCATCGTCACCGCCGGCGTCGGCGCCTTTTTCACCTCGTTCGAGAATCCGGAGGTGGCCCGCATCTGCTGGCTGGAGGTGCTGGGCGTCAGCGCCCGCATCGATGCGCTGTACATCGAACGGATTCAGCGTTTCGCGGACCTGCTGATCACGCTGGCGCGGACCTTGGTGCCGGACATGAAGCTGCATCCGGACGACATGCAGTTCACCGGCTTCGGACTGGTCGGCGCGGTGAGCCAGTCGGCGCTGCAGTGGCTGCTCAGCGGCTACCGCGCCGATCGCCAGCATCTGGTGGCCGCCAACACGCGGCTGCTGCTCGGTGCGGTGCAGATGCTGCGCAGCTGAGACGCGGCCCGCCGACGACGGAAAGCAGAAAGCCCGCCGGCTTGCGCCAGCGGGCTTTCCGTTGCAGCCGTCGCGGTCATGCCGACCCGCGACGCGGTGCCGGACCTCAGGCCACCGTCACTTCCTTGGCCGTCTCGACGTACTCGTCGATCTGGTTGAAGTTCAGGTACTGGTAGATCTTGTCGGCGTTCTTGGCGACCACGCCGGTCTCCTGCAGGTACTCGGCAACGGTCGGCAGACGACCGAGCTTCGAGGCCACCGCCGCCAGTTCCGCCGAGCCCAGATACACGTTGGTGTTCTTGCCGAGACGGTTCGGGAAGTTGCGCGTTGACGTGGAGATCGCCGTCGAGCCTTCCTTGATCTGCGCCTGGTTGCCCATGCACAGGCTGCAGCCCGGCATTTCTGTGCGCGCACCGGCGGTGCCGAAGGTGTTGTAGACGCCTTCCTGCGTCAGCTTCTCGGCGTCCATCTTGGTCGGCGGGGCGACCCAGAGGCGGACCGGGATGTCCTTCTGGCCTTCCAGCACCTTGCTGGCGGCGCGGAAGTGACCGATGTTGGTCATGCACGAACCGATGAAGGCTTCGTCGATCTTGGCACCGGCGACTTCCGACAGGAACTTCGCGTCATCCGGATCGTTCGGGCAGCAGACGATCGGCTCCTTGATGTCGGCGAGATCGATCTCGATGACGGCGGCGTACTCGGCGTCCTTGTCGGCTTCGAGCAGGCTCGGCTTGGCCAGCCACTCCTGCATCTTCTTGATGCGGCGTTCCAGGGTGCGGGCGTCCTTGTAGCCGTTGGCGATCATGTTCTTCATCAGCACGATGTTCGAGTTCATGTACTCGATCACCGGGGCCTGGTTGAGCTTGATCGTGCAGCCGGCGGCCGAGCGCTCGGCCGAGGCGTCGGACAGCTCGAACGCCTGTTCGACCTTCAGATCCGGCAGACCTTCGATTTCCAGGATGCGGCCCGAGAAGATGTTCTTCTTGCCGGCCTTGGCGACGGTCAGCAGCCCGGCCTTGATCGCGTACAGCGGGATCGCGTGGACGAGGTCACGCAGCGTGACGCCCGGCTGCATGCTGCCCTTGAAGCGCACCAGCACCGATTCCGGCATGTCCAGCGGCATCACGCCGGTGGCTGCACCGAAGGCGACCAGACCCGAACCAGCCGGGAACGAGATGCCGATTGGGAAGCGGGTGTGGCTGTCGCCGCCGGTGCCGACGGTGTCCGGCAGCAGCAGGCGGTTGAGCCAGGAGTGGATGACGCCGTCGCCCGGACGCAGGCTGACGCCGCCGCGGTTGCTGATGAACGTCGGCAGCTCGCGATGGGTCTTGACGTCGACCGGCTTCGGATACGCGGCGGTGTGGCAGAACGACTGCATCACCAGATCGGCCGAGAAGCCGAGGCAGGCGAGGTCCTTCAGCTCGTCGCGGGTCATCGGACCGGTGGTGTCCTGGCTGCCGACCGTGGTCATCTTCGGTTCGCAGTAGGTGCCCGGGCGGATGCCCTTGCCTTCCGGCAGGCCGCAGGCGCGGCCGACCATCTTCTGGGCCAGCGTGTAGCCGCGGCCCGAGTCTTTCGGGGTCGCCGGCAGGCGGAACAGCGTCGAGGCCGGCAGGCCGAGGAATTCGCGGGCCTTGGCGGTCAGGCTGCGGCCGATGATCAGGTTGATGCGGCCACCGGCGCGCACTTCATCGAGCAGCACCTGGCTCTTGAGTTCGAAATTCGCAGCCACCGCGCCGCTCTTCTCGATCTTGCCGTCGTAGGGGTAGATGTCGATGACGTCGCCCATCTCGAACTTCGAGACGTCGACCTCGATCGGCAGCGAGCCGGAATCTTCCTGGGTGTTGAAGAAGATCGGGGCGATCTTGCCGCCGAGCGTCACGCCGCCGAAACGCTTGTTCGGCACGAACGGGATGTCTTCGCCGGTCGCCCAGATCACCGAGTTGGTCGCCGACTTGCGCGACGAGCCGGTGCCGACGACGTCGCCGACGTAGGCCACCAGGTTGCCCTTCTTCTTCAGGTCGTCGATGAACTTCATCGGACCGCGCTTGCCGTCTTCCTCCGGCGTGAAGGCGGCGTCGGAGCGCACGTTCTTCAGCATCGCCAGGTAATGCAGCGGGATGTCCGGGCGGCTCCAGGCGTCCGGCGCCGGCGACAGGTCGTCGGTGTTGGTCTCGCCGGGCACCTTGAACACGGTGACGGTGATCTTCTTGGCCACTTCCGGACGGCTGGTGAACCACTCGGCATCGGCCCAGGACTGCATCACCGACTTGGCGTTGGCGTTGCCGCCCTTGGCCAGTTCGGCGACGTCATGGAAAAAATCGAACATCAGCAGCGTCTTCTTCAGCGCCGCAGCGGCGGTTGCGCCGACTTCGGCATCGCCGAGCAGGTCGATCAGCGGCTTGACGTTGTAGCCGCCGACCATGGTGCCGAGCAGCTCGGTGGCCTTGGTGCGCGAGATCAGCTTGCACGGCAGTTCGCCATCGGCGACCACGGTCAGGAACGAGGCCTTGACCTTGGCGGCATCGTCGACGCCGGGCGGCACGCGATGGGTCAGCAGGTCCACGAGGAAAGCTTCTTCGCCAGCCGGCGGGTTCTTGATCAGCTCGATCAGCTCGGCGGTCTGCTGGGCGGACAGCGGCAGCGGCGGGATACCGAGAGCAGCGCGCTCGGCAGTGTGTTGGCGATAGGCTTGCAGCATGGCGGTGAAGGTCCGTGTGGGAAGGCGGTGGACGAGGGCGGCGCAGCGCGCGGCACTCCCACTCCAGGTTCGCGGGAACGGCACGGACGATGCATCACGCGGCCCGGATTGTAGCATTCGGGCCACATGGCCGGCCCCATCGGGTGACAGCGCAGCGCTCGGGAACCGATGCCGATCGATCGGGTCGGAAGCTGCAATGGCATCGCGCACCGGTCGATGCCGCCCGAACAGGCCCCTCCCGCCATGATCCGATTGCCGACGCTGCGGCGTCTCAGCTTCCTGCTGCCCTTGCTGCTGCTGTCCGCCTGCGGCAGCGGCCGTTCCAGCAACGCCGGTGCGCCGGTCATCGAGTCGTTCAGCGCCAGCCCGGCGCGCGTCAATGCCGGCCGCGAAGTCACGCTCAGCTGGCGCGTCCGGGATGCCGATCGCCTGCTTCTCCTGCCCGGCAACATCGACGTGACCGGCACCAACGAGATCAGCCTGCCGGTCACCGACAACGGCGCCTTCGCGCTGCAAGCCAGCAACGAACGCGGCAGCCGCACACAGCCGGCGACGGTGGTGCTCTATGACTGGCGCGCCGTCGGCGATGCGCTGGACAGCGCGGTGAGTGCCGGCACCATCGACGGCGCGAGCTTCGCGCTGATCGATCGCGATGGTCCGCTCTACACGGCCGAGCGCGGCGATATCGCGCTGAACCAGATGGTGCCGCTGGCGTCGGCCAGCAAGCTGCCGACGGTGATGGCGATCCTGACCCTGGTCGACACCGGCCAGCTGGCGCTCGATCGCCCGGTCGGCGACTACCTGGCGCGCGACGCCGGTTTCGACTGGCCGGCCGACAAGGCCGCGATCACGTTGCGGATGCTGCTGGCCCACACCGCTGGCTTCGTCGGCCTCGGGGACACTCAGCCGGATTGCTTGCTGCTGGAGCGGCTCAGCACGCTGCGCGACTGCGCGCAGGCGATCGCCAAGACCACGCTGGTCGCAGCCCCGGGTAGTGCCTTCAACTACGGCGGTGCGGACATGCAGGTGGCCGCGTATGTCGCGACATTGGTCAGCGGCGAGGACTGGCAGGACCTGTTCGCCGGCCGCATCGGCAGCCCGCTGGGGCTGGGCGGCCTGCTGAGCTACGGTGATCCGGCCGTGGTCAGCAATCCGAGAGTGGCCGGCGGCGCCGTCGCCAGCGCCCCGGCGTACGCGCGGCTGCTGCGTGTCCTGCTGAACGACGGGCTGTATGACGGCCGGCGCGTGCTGTCGACCGCGATGGTCTCCGAACTGCTGCGCAACCAGACCACCGGACTGCCGGTGCTATATCAGCCGTTTCCGGCCGACCGCACGACCGACTATCCCGGCTACGGGCTCGGCGTGTTCATCTCCGCGCCGCGCCTGCATCCCGGCAGCAGTGGGCCGGAATACAGCGACCCCGGCCTGTTCGGCGCCACTCCGTGGATCGATCTCGGGCTCGGCTATGGCGGCGTGCTGCTGATCGAGAGCACCACCGACGTCGGACTCGATCTCTGGGATCAGCTGCGGCCGCTGGTGATCCGCCAGCTGACCGGCACCTGATCGACGCCCGGCGCGCGACGAACGGGCCGCAGCCCGCCAGCGGCCGCCATCCCGCTTCCGAAACTGTGAACTGCATCACTTCTCAGACGGCCTGCGGCGCAGCTGACCGCGATTGCGCTGCGGGGTCGCTTTACTTCCTCCCTCGACAAACGGTTAACTGACGCAAACAACGGGACGGCGCTGGGGAGCGCCGTCTCATCGAAGCGGTATTCGAGTTTGCAGTTCAGCGAGTCGGGGGACTTGCATGTCAGGGTTAGCACGGGGGCGGGGGATTCCTGCGTGGGTCGCCGGAATCGCGTTGTCATGTTTGCTGGGCTGCACGAGCGGAACATCGCCAGGGCCGGACGGCATCGGTGCCGGCCCGCAGGCCTGTGCCGGTTTCTGCCAGGACACCGCCGCCGCAGCACTGTCGATCCCGGCGGTCGAAGACGTCATCCGGCGCGCGGTCGCGGAGGCCAAGGCCCGCAGCGCGCCGGCGACCATCGCCGTGGTCGATCGCGTCGGCAACGTGCTGGCCGTCTACCGGATGACCGGCGCACGCCGCTTCACGACCGTGCGTTCGCCCGCCGGAATCGCGGTCAGCGGCGGCCTGGAAGGTGTGGATCTGGTGCCCTCGGCCGCCGCCGCGATCGCCAAGGCGGTCACCGCTGCCTACCTGTCATCGGAAGGCAATGCCTTCAGCACCCGAACCGCCAGCCAGATCGTCCAGGAAGCCTTCAATCCGGGTGAAGCCAACCAGACCGGCGGCCCGCTGTTCGGCGTGCAGTTCTCGCAGCTGCCCTGTTCGGACCTGATGGCGCGCTTCGGCGCTGGCGAGGTCGGGCCGCATCGCTCGCCGCTCGGCCTCGCTGCCGATCCCGGCGGGCTGCCGCTGTATCTGAATGGCACGCCGGTCGGCGGCGTCGGCGTGATCGCCGACGGCCTGTACTCCTACGACGCCACGATCAGCGATGCCGATCGCGACATCGACGAACTGATCGCCGTCGCCGCCAGCTTCGGCCTCGGCGCGCCGCGCGACCGTCGCGCCGACCGGATCACCGTCGACGGCAAGACGCTGCGCTTCGCCGATGTCGATTTCGCCGATCTGGCCAGCAATCCGAACAACGCCGGCAGCCTGTCGCTGGCGGCCGAAGGCGAACTGCTCGCCGTACCCGGCTATTCGGCGGCCACCGTGCTGGCCGGCACCGTGTTCGGCGAGCCGGCGTCGGGCATCCGGCGGGCCACCGAACCCGCGCTGGCGGCCGAAGATGCCTTCGTGCTGGTCGACGCCGCCGGCGCCAATCGCTTTCCGGTGCGGGCGTCATCGGCGCCGTCCGGTCTGAGCCAGGCCGAAGTGCAGGGGCTGATGGTCGAAGCGCTGCGGGTCGCCGGCCGGGCGCGCGCGCAGATCCGCCGGCCGCTGGGCACCGTGGCGAGAGTCAGCGTGTCGATCATCGATCTCGATGGCTCGGTGCTGGCGCTGGCGCGCGGACGCGACGCGCCGGTGTTCGGCATCGATGTGTCGCTGCAGAAGGCGCGCACCGCGCTGCTGTTCTCGAAGGCAGGCACCGGCGCTGCGATCGGCGCGCTGCCGCCGGCCGGCTACATCAAGCCGGATCTGATTGCCGGCGACACCGACACCCTGCCGGTAGTCACCAGCTTTCCGAGCCTGGAGCTCGAACAGAGCGCCCCGTTCCGCTATGTGCAGAGCCTGCGCAGTCTGAGCGGCCGGCCGACGATGCTTGACGACGGAGCGGTCGCGATCGCCAATCGCTCGGTCGGCAATCTGGCGCGGCCGTTCTACCCGGACGGCATCCGCGGCAATCCGCCGGGGCCGCTGAGCCTGAGCTTCGACGCACCGCGGCGCTGGAGCCCGTTCTCGGTCGGCCTGCAGCTGGACCTCGGCTACAACGCCATCGCCCAGCACGTGGTGTTCCTGCTCGATGCCTTCGGCGTCGCCGACGTCGGCCGCAGCTGCGTCGGCGTCGGCCCGGTCAGCGGCGCGGTGCCGTTCGCGGCGCCGGCGGCCGCTTCGGAAGCCGCCAACGGCATCCAGATCTTTCCGGGCAGCGTGCCGATCTATCGCGGCAGCACGCTGATCGGCGCGATCGGCGTATCGGGCGATGGCATCGAGCAGGACGACATGGTCGCCTTCCTCGGGCTTGAAAACGCAGCGGCCGCCGCTGGCAGCGGCTTCGGCAATGCGCCGCCGGCGATGCGCATCGACCAGCTCGACATCGGCGGCCTGCAGCCGCGCTACATCCAGTGCCCGCAGGCGCCCTTCATCGACAGCACGGAGCAGAACGTCTGTGCGCGCCCGTAAGCCGATGATCAATTGGGCCTGCCTGTTCCTGTTCGGCACCAGCCTGGTGGTGCCGGCGACGGTCGATGCGCAGGCGGAACGGCGACGGCCGGGGCAGGGTGCGGACCGCGATTCCAAGGTCGTCGTACCGCCGTCGGCACGTCCCGCGAAGCCGGTGGTGCGGCCGCCTGCCGAACCTGCGCCGGCCGGCGGCGCGCTGGAACCGGCCTCGAATCGCCGCCGTCCGGGTGATCCGGCGCCGGCATCGGCGATCGAGGTGCCACCGGCCGAGGCCAGCGAGCCCGGCCTGCCGCGCCGTCCTGGCGCGGCCGCCGATCGCGGCAACGCCAATCCGCCCGGCGCGGTGACCGCCGGTGCCGGCAGCGGCCCGGACGAGGCGAAAACGGCACGCGCCGCCGGCCTGCCGGGCGCGCCGAAGCCGGGGCCCGATGCCGAATTCCGGATGGTGGTCGTCGACGACCGCTGGCAGCTGACCAACCAGGTGCCGCTGCCGCCCGGTGCGCGCGAGGCGCATTTCCCGGTCTACACCTGGCAGGGCAGCCGCTCCGGGCAGACGATCACCGGCAACTCGCTGCTGAACCCCTACGACCAGAACACGCTGAAGTCGGACCGCCCGGTCTGGCACGACTGGTTCCTGAACCTCGCGGCGATTTCCGACACCGTGTTCGAGCCGCGCCGCATCCCGACGCCGACCGGCCCGTCCGGCGAGCTGCGCGGCGGCCAGCTCGGCGTCATCGGCAACGGTCAGCAGAACGTCTTCAACGAGAATCTGACGCTGTCGGTGATCTGGTTCAAGGGCGAAACCACGTTCCGGCCGCCGGACTGGGAATTCCGCTTCGTGCCGGTGTTGAACGTCAACCGCGTCGAGGTCAACCAGGCGCGCGTGCTGCGCATCGATCCGCTCGACGATTCCAAGGTCAGGACCGATGGTCACATCGGCATCCAGGAGCTGTTCGTCGACAAGCACCTGCGCAATGTGTCCGACCGCTACGACTTCGACAGCTTCCGGGTCGGCATACAGCCGTTCACGGCGGATTTCCGCGGCTTCCTGTTCCAGGAGCAGCAGCTCGGCGTGCGCCTGTTCGGCATCCGCGACAACAACCTGTGGCAGTACAACCTGGCGGCGTTCCGGCGGCTGGAGAAGGACACCAACAGCGGCCTGAACGACACCTGGACACGGCAGCGGCGCGACGATGTGTTCGTCGCCAACCTCTACCGGCAGGACTTCCCGGTGCCCGGCTTCACCAGCCAGGCCGTGGCGCTGTACAACCGCAACCGGGAAGGCGACCAGGCCTTCAAGTTCAACAACAACGGCCAGCTTGAACGGCCGGCGCCGATCGGCCTGGAAAAGCCGCGCAATTACGACGTCGGCTACATCGGCTACAACGGCGACGGCCATCTCGGGCCGGTCAACCTGTCGGTGGCGCTCTACGGCGCTTTCGGCAGCGAGAACCGCAGCATCTTCGTCGACCGCCGCACCGACATCCGCGCCGGCATGGCGGCTGCCGAAGCCTCGCTGGATTTCGACTGGACGCGCCTGCGCCTGTCCGGTCTCTACGCCAGCGCCGACCGCGATCCGTTCGACGGCGTGGAGACCGGCTTCGACGCCGTGGCCGAGGTGCCGATCTTCGCCGGCGCCGACACCAGCTTCTGGATTCGCCAGAACCTGCCGCTGATCGGCGGCGGCGGCGTCACCGTATCCGGCCGCAACGGCGTGCTGAACTCGCTGCGCAGCTCGATCGCCCAGGGCCAGTCGAACTTCACCAATCCGGGCACCGCACTGGCCGGCGTCGGCAGCGATCACGATCTGACCCCGCAATTCCGCGTGTCGACCAATCTGAACTACCTCTGGTTCAACGACACCCGCACCTTGGAAGTGGCGCGCAACCAGGGCCATATCCCGCGTTCGATCGGCCTCGATGCGTCGGTGGCGACCATCTGGCGGCCGTTCTTCACCCAGAACATCGTGTTCCGGGGCTCGGCGGCGATGCTGGTGCCGGGGAGCGGCTACAAGGCGCTGTACGGCGACCAGCTGGGCTACTCGGTGCTTCTCAATCTGATTCTGGCGTACTGACATGCGACATCTTTCGCTGCGTCTGGGGTGGGCCGTTGCCGCCGTCGTGATCGGGGCACTGGGCCTGCCGCCGGCCGTGATGGCTTCCGACGGCGAACACGCCCGCGACATCCACTACGTGCTGGCGCCGTTCGCGCCGCGCAGCCAGACGGCGGAGGCGGCGGCGGCCAAGTCGGCCGGCTGCGTCAGCTGCCACACTGATACCGATGCCGCCAGCATGCACCGGCAGCGCGCCGGCACCGAGGCCGTGGTGCTCGGCTGCACCGACTGCCACGGCGGCGATGCCGCGACGATGCGGCTGGCCTCGGAAGCGCCGACGTCGCCGGCCTACCGGCAGAAGCTGGAAGCCGCGCATGTGCTGCCGCGCTACCCGGAGACCTGGAAATGGCCCTCGTCGGCCAATCCTCAGCAGAGCTACACGTTGCTGAACAAGGAAAGTCCGGAGTTCATCCGCTTCGTCAATCCCAGCGATTACCGCGTGGTCCGCGAAGCCTGCGGGGCCTGCCACCTGCCGATCATCGAAGCGGCCGAGCGCAGCATCATGGCCAGCGGCGCGATGCTGTTTGGCGGCGCCTCGTACAACAACGGCATCCTGCCGTTCAAGCGCTACGCGCTCGGCGAGGCCTACAGCCGCGACGGCAAGCCGGCGCAGATCCTCGGCCCGGTGAAGCCGGACGCGGCGATGACCGAGAAAGGCATCCTCGCGACCCTGCTGCCGCTGCCGGCCTGGGAAACGGTGCCGCCGGCCGACGTGTTCCGGGTCTTCGAACGCGGCGGTCGCAACATCCAGAACCTGTTCCCGGAACAAGGCCTGCCGAATCTCGGTATCAACATCCAGCGGCTGGAGGAGCCGGGCCGGCCCGATCTCAAGCAGTCGAATCGCGGGCCAGGCACCGGCAACCGCATTTCGGTGCCGGTGCTGAACATTCACAAGACCCGCCTGAACGATCCGCTGATGTGGTTCCTCGGCACCAACGAGCAGCCGGGCGACTATCGCTCCTCGGGCTGCTCGTCCTGCCATGTGGTCTACGCCAACGACCGCGATCCGCGCCACAGCGGCGGCTACGCGAAGTTCGGCCACACCGGCACCAGCCAGAGCGTCGATCCGACGATTCCGAAGAACGCGTCGGGGCATCCGCTGAGCCATGCCTTCAGCTCGGCGATCCCGACCAGCCAGTGCATGGTCTGCCACATGCACCAGCCGAACGTGTTCGTGAACAGCTTCCTCGGCTACACGATGTGGGACTACGAGTCCGATGCGCCGGCGATGTGGCCGAAGCAGGAAAAGAAGCCGAGCCACGCCGAGCGCCGGGCGATCAACAAGCGCAATCCCGAGGAAGCCGCCACCCGCGGCAACTGGAGCGATCCGGAGTTCCTGAAGGGCGTCAGCGAGCTGAACCCGACCCTGAAGGACACCCAGTTCGCCGACTACCACGGCCACGGCTGGAACTTCCGGGGCGTGTTCAAGCGCGACCGCCGTGGCCAACTGCTCGACAGCGACGGCAAGGTGGTGCCGGACGATCTGCCGAACAAGTTCGAGAAGAATCCGGACGGTACGCCGAAGCCGGGGCGGGCGGTGCACATGTCGTCGATCCATGTCGATGTCGGCATGCACTGCGTCGACTGCCACTTCTCGCAGGACAGCCATGGCGACGGCCACCTGTATGGCGAAGTGGCGCAGGCGGTGGAGATCGAGTGCCAAGATTGCCACGGCACTGCCAAGGCGCTGCCGTCGCTGCGCACCAGCGGCCCGGCCTCGCCGGACGGTGGCACCAACATGGCCACCGCCCGCACGCCGTTCGGCCAGCTGCGTTTCGAATGGATCGGCGACAAGCTGATCCAGCGCTCCAGCGTCACCGAGGGGCTGCAGTGGGAGATGAGCCTGGTCAAGAAGTCGGTGACGCCGGGCGATGCCCAGTACAACGCCAAGGCGGCGCGCGCCAAGCTGATGTCGAAGGACACCGCCCAGCAGGGCTGGGGCACGCAGGTCGCGGCGGGCGATCTGGCCCACAACCCGGACGAGATGATGTGCACCACCTGCCACACCTCGTGGACCACCAGCTGCGGCGGCTGCCACCTGCCGATCGAGGCCAACACCAAGTCCGACAAGCAGCACTACGAAGGCGGGGAAACGCGCAATTTCGCGTCCTACAACCCGCAGGTGGTGCGCGACGACGTGTTCCAGCTCGGCAAACAGGGGCCGGGCAAGGGCGGGCGCATCGCGCCGGTGCGGTCGAGCAGCGCGCTGGTGCTGTCGTCGACCAATGCCAACCGCGAAAAGATCTACATCCAGCAGCCGCCGGTGTCGGCCAGCGGCTTCTCGTCGCAGGCCTTCGCGACCCACTACCCGCACACCGAGCGCAAGACCGAGACCAAGCAGTGCGAGGACTGCCACCTGTCGGCCAATGGCGACAACAACGCGATCATGGCGCAGCTGTTGCTGCACGGCACCAACTTCATGAACTTCGTCGGCTACAACGCCTGGGTCGGCGGGGACGGCGCGCTGTCGGCGGTCACGGTCACCGAATGGGACGAGCCGCAGTCGGTGATCGGCAGCTACCTGCACCGCTATGCCTACCCGCAGCGCTACCAGGCGCACGAGCTGCGCGGCCGTGAGCTGCCGGACGAGCAGTCGCACGCCACCGGCGGCAAAGTCGGCTGCCTGCAGATGCGCGGCGAGTACGTCTACGTTGCCGAAGGGCAGGGCGGCTTCCGCGTCTACGACGCTGCCTCGGTCGCCAACAAGGGCTTCAGCCAGCGCATCGTCACCGCGCCGTTCTCGCCGCTGGCGCAGAACATGAAGATCGCGTCGAAGAACGCCACCTGCGTCGCGCTGCCGACCAACCAGCCGATCGACCCGCAGCGCAACCAGGGCGAGCTGATGCGGGTGGTCAACCAGGAGCAGCCGTTCCAGCCGATCTACCACTACGCGCTGATCACCGACAGCGAGGAAGGCCTGATCCTGGTCGACATCGACACCCTGGCCGACGGCGAGCCGCGCAACAATGCGCTGCGCCGGGCGCTGACCTGGAATCCGGGCGGCGTGCTGAACGGCGCCCGGCATCTCACGGTGGCCGGCAACTGGGTCTACGTGGCGACCGATGCCGGTATCGTCACGCTGGATCTCAGCGAGCCGCTGAAGCCGAGGCAGGCCGGGATCATCCCGCTGGCCGGCGTTCGCGCCACGGCGGTGCAGTTCCGCTACCTGTTCGCGACCACCGACGTCGGCCTGCAGGTGGTCGACGTCACCCACCCGGACCAGGCCGTGGTGCTGCCTGCCGCACGGGTGCCGCTGGCCGATGCGCGACGCGTCTACCTGGTGCGCACCTACGCCTACGTCGCCGCGGGCGCCGAGGGCCTGGCGATCGTCGACATAACCCGTCCCGAAGCGCCGGCACTGCTGACCAAGTTCACAGCCGATGGCCGCATTCGCGATGCCAGCGACGTCAAGGTCGGCGCCACCAATGCTTCGTTGTTCGCCTATGTCGCCGATGGCGCGGCGGGGCTGAAGGTGATCCAGCTGATGGCCCCCGACACCCAGCCGGGCTTCTACGGCTTTTCGCCGGAGCCGAGGCCGCAGCTGATCGCCATGCACCGTACGCGGGCACCGGCCCGGGCGCTGTCCGAAGGCCTGCATCGCGATCGCGCGGTCGACGAGACCGGAGGCCAGATCGCGGTGTTCGGCCGCATCGGCTCGCGGCCGTTCACGCTCGACGAACAGCGGAAGTTCTTCCTGAACGCCGACGGCCGGCCGTGGTTCGTCAGCAATGCGCCGCAGTAGCCGGATGCGTCGGTCTTGAGCGAAGCAGCGGCCACGCGTTACCGGATTGCCATCGTCGGTTCCGGCCCCAGCGGGTTATCGGCCGCCTGCCGGGCGGCCGAGACCGGCACCTCGCACGTGCTGCTGGAAGCCAAGCCGCACCTGTCCGACACGGTGTTCCAGTTCCAGAAGGGCAAGCACGTGATGGCCGAGCCGTCATGGCTGCCGCTGCGCGCGTCGTCGCGCTTCGAGGCCGGTTCGCGCGAGAAGATTCTCGCCGTCTGGGCCGAGGACGCCGTGCAAAAGGGCGTCAACGTGCGCTACCGCGCCGAGGTCGGCGCCATCGTCCGCGACGCCGACGGCTTCCAGCTGACGCTGAAGTCCGGCGAGCAGCTGCTGGCCGATCACGTCGTGCTGTGCGTCGGCGTGCAGGGCAATCCGAACCGCATGAAGATTCCCGGCGAGGATCGCTCGGACGTCCAGTACCAGCTCACCGACCCGAAGGAATACAGCGACGAGGTGATCGTCGTCATCGGCGTCGGCGATGCGGCGATCGAGAACGCGCTGGCGCTGGCTGGCCAGAACACCGTCCACATCGTCAATCGCGGCGCCGAGATCTCGCGCGCCAAGGAAGGCAATGTCGCGCTGATCACGGCGGCGATCGACCAGGGCCGCGTGCAGTACCACGTCAAGACCGTGCCCGAGCGGATCGACGATCTGCCGGCCGGCGATGCCAGCGGCCGGCGCATGCTGCTGCGGCTCAATTCGGCCGACGGCCCGGTCGACCTGCCGTGCGACCGCGTCATCGCCCGCCTGGGTGCCGCCCCGCAGCGCGGCTTCGTCGAAGCCTGCGGCATCGAGTTCCCGAGCCCGGACCCGGCGTCGCTGCCGCAGGTGTCGGCGACCTACGAATCGAACGTGCCGGGGCTCTACATCCTCGGCGCGCTGGCCGGCTATCCGCTGATCCGGCAGGCGATGAACCAGGGTTACGAGGTCGTCGAGACGATCTGCGGCCGCCATGTCGAGCCGGCCGACGTGCCGGTGCTGAAGGAGCGTTTCTCGGCGTTCGCGAAGAATCCCGATGTCGACACCTTCCTCGACATCCTGCCGGCGCGGGCGCCGATTCTGGCAGCGCTGAACCGCCTGCAGCTGCGCGAGTTCCTGATCGAGAGCAAGGTCTACCGCGTGGCGGCCGGCACCCAGATCTACGCCAAGGGCTCGTTCGCCGATTCGATGTACATCGTGGTGGCCGGCGAGGTGCAGCTGCAGTCGGCCGATGGCAGCAAGGACCCGCCCCGGCGAATCAAGGCCGGCAAGGTGTTCGGTGAAGTGGCGCTGCTGTCCGGCCGGCCGCGGCTGCGGCCAGCGGTGGCCGGCGACGGCTGCGTGCTGGTCGAGGTGCCGCGCCGCACGATGCTCAAGCTGATCGCCAGCAGTCCGACCGTACAGCGCTACATCGACCGCAGCTTCTGCGCCCGCGCGCTCGAACGCTATCTGCTTCCGGGCATGGACGATGCCCAGCTGCGGGCGATCGTCGATTCCTCGCTGGTGCGTTCGTTCAAGGCCCGCGAGCCGATCTACGCCGCCGGCGACGCCGCCGACCGCATCCACCTGATCCGCTCCGGCTCGGTGATGCTGTTCAACACCATCGGCGGGCGCGACGTGATCCTGCAGTACTGCGCGGCCGGCGAGTATTTCGGCGAGATCGACGTGATCGCCGGCAGCCCGCGTGCCGCCGGTGCACGGGCGGCGATCAAGACCGAGATCCTCAGCGTCGATGCCGCCGCCTTCCTCGATCTGCTGAACCGCGAGCCGGCGCTGCGCGAAACCGTGCGCAACCGTTTCCGCACCCAGCTGCAACAGCGGCTGGAGATGGAACGCTCGCCGGAGCGCGGCGAACGGGTCGGCTTTCTGCTGCGCGAAGGTCTGGGCGAGGCGACCGATGCCCTGCTGATCGACGAGGCGCTGTGCGTCCGCTGCGACCAGTGCGAAAAGGCCTGCGCCGCCACCCACGGCAATGTCTCGCGGCTGAACCGCGAGGCCGGCGCCACCTTCGACAACCTGCACGTGCCGACCTCCTGCCGGCACTGCGAGCATCCGCACTGCATGAAGGATTGCCCGCCGAATGCCATCCGCCGCCAGCCGAGCGGCGAAGTGGTGATCGAAAGCACCTGCATCGGCTGCGGCAACTGCGAGCGCAACTGCCCGTACGGCGTGATCCAGATGGGCGTCGAGACGCCGGCCGATCCGCGTCCGCAGCGCAGCCTCTGGCAATGGATGATGTTCGGTCTCGGCGATGCGCCCGGCACCGACAACCACCACTACCCGAAGGACGCGATCAAGAAGGCCGTCAAGTGCGACATGTGCGGCGGCCGCAAGGAAGAAGGCCCGGCCTGCGTGCAGGCCTGTCCGACCGGCGCGGCGATCCGCGTCAGCCCGCAGCAGTTCTTCGACGTGCTGTCCCGTGGCGATCGCTGAGCGCCTGCGCGGCTGGCTGCGGGCCAGCGGCAGCGGCCGGCCGACCGAACGGCGGCAGGCCCACGAATCGTTCTTCACCTGGCGGCGCAGCTATTACCTGAAGCTGGCGCTGGCGCTGGCGGCGGCGATCAGCCTGGTCTACGCGCTGCACGACCCCGCCGAAGGGCCGAGCGGCAGCACCTGGCTCGGCTATGGCCTGGGCACGGCCGGGGCCGGGCTGATCGTCTGGCTGTCCTGGCTCGGCGTGCGCAAGCGCTCGTTCACCACAGCGCGCGGGCCGATCCAGGGCTGGCTGTCGGCGCATGTCTATCTCGGCCTGCTGCTGCTGCTGGTCGGCACGCTGCATACCGGCTTCCAGCTCGGCTTCAACATCCACACGCTGGCCTATCTGCTGATGGTGCTGGTGATCGTCAGCGGCATCTACGGTGCGGTGGCCTACGGCGTGCTGCCGGCGCGGATCACGCTGAACCGCAAGGGCGGCGAACTGCGGACCATGCTGATGGAGATCGACAAGCTCAACGATGCCGCGCTGTCGCTGGCCGATCGCATCGATCCCGAAGCCCATGCCGTGGTGGTGCGCTCGATCGCCAAGATCCGCCTCGGCGGTTCGGCCTGGGAACAGCTGAGCGGGCGCTACCGGAATGTCGACGACGACGGCGGCAGCCTCGAGCGTTTCTTCGCGCTGAAGAAGCAGCAGTTCGGCGAAGTGGTCGGCGCCGCCCGCGCCCGGCCGCAGACGCCACCACCTTCGCCTTCCCCAGCGCCGCAGGCGTCGTCGGGCGGCCTGCGTTCCGGCACCACGATGTTCGTCATCGACCACCTGTTCGACCGCGGCAACGACAAGGCCGCAGCCTTGCTGAACAAGCTGCTGCAGGCGATCGCCGATCGCAAGGAACTGGTCGAGCGAGTCAATGCCGACATCACGCTGCGCGCCCGGCTGTCGGTCTGGCTGTACCTGCATGTGCCGCTGACCGTGCTGCTGCTGGTGGCATTGCTGGCGCACATCCTGTCCGTCTTCCTGCTCTGGTAGTCCGGATGCAATTGATCGTCAGGATCCCGCGCCGGGATGGCAGCGTTCGCGAGTCGCAGCATGACGGCGCCGCCACCGTCGGCCGCGCGCCGGCCAATGACGTCGTCCTCAGCGGCCTGCGGGTTGCGGCCCAGCACCTGCGTCTCACCGCGCTGGCGGCCGATCGGCTGGGCGTCGAATGCCTGTCGTCGATCGGCGTGCGCCTCAACGACGGCCCGGTGGTCACCGGCGCGTTCGAGGCGCGGGTCGGCGACTCCCTCGAAGTCGGCAGCTGGCGGCTGACCGTGCAGGCCGCCGAAAGCGGCGACGCGCTGCGGGTGCTGGCGACCGATATCGGCAACGCCGATGGCCTGCAGCGCAGCCGCCTGAGCCTGGGCGACACCGGCCTCAGGATGCGCCGGCCGGCGCTGATCGGTGCCGTCGCCGTGCTGCTGCTGGCCCTGCTGCTGCCGCTCCTGTTCCGCGCGCTGCCGCTGCCGGCCTCGGTGGCCCGCCTGCTGCCGACCGAGCGGCTGTGGTCATCCGGGCCGCTCAGCCACGCCCACCGCCACCTGCAGGACCGCTGCGACAGCTGTCACGACACGCTGTTCGTGGCGGTGCGCGACAGCAGCTGCCTGAGCTGTCATGGCGGCATCCGCCACCACATGGCCGATGCCGGCCTGCTGAAGGACACCGGCCTCGACAGCAGCCGCTGCGCCAGCTGCCATCTGGAGCACGGCGGGCCGCATGCGGTGCTGCCGGCGCATCCGGCGACCTGCACCGACTGCCACGGCAGCGAGACGCGCAGCCGCCAGTGGCAGCTCGGCGGCGCCGCTGTCGATTTCGCCGACCGTCATCCGGCGTTCCGGCCGACTGTCAACCACCGCGATCCGGCGACCGGTGCCTGGTCCGAACAGCGGCTGGCTGTCGACGCGCCGGCCCGTGACGACCCGGGGCTCAAGTTCCCGCACGACCTGCACCTCGATCCCGCCGGCATCCGCGGCGCGAAGGGGCGCGAGGTGCTGCAGTGCGCGTCCTGCCACGCGGCGGCGCGCGGCGAGCCCGGCTTCCCGGCGATCCGCTACGAGACGCACTGCCAGTCCTGCCATGCCCTGAAGCTGGAAACCGCAGCCGGTCCGCTGACCGTGCCGCACGGCGATCTCGCCACCGCCCGCGCGCTGCTGCAGCCGGCGTTCGACAAGGGCCTGCTGGCCCGGCCTGAGCTGCCAGAGCCGGCGGCGCGCCGGCGGCCCGGCGAGCAGGCCGAGCGCGACCTCGACACGCGCGCCGCCACTGGCACCGTCGATGACCTCATCGAGCGCGGCCTGTGTGGCACCTGCCACGCGTTCAGCCCGCGCCCGGACGGGGTGGCCGAGCTGATCAAGCCCCGGCTGCGCAGCAGCTGGCTCGTGCATGCGCAGTTCAGCCACGCGCCGCACCAGTGGGTGGCCTGCAAGGATTGCCACGGCGCCGAGCAGTCGAGCCATGCCGAGGACCTGCTGCTGCCGACGATGGCCGGCTGCCAGAGTTGTCACGGCGGTGCCGGCGACGACCGCCGCATTCCGTCAACCTGCATCGACTGCCATCGCTTCCATCAGGCCGAAGGGCCGGTGATGGGGCAGGCTTCGAAGCCGGTGGCGCCGGCGGTAACCCCGGCAGACGCGCCCCCGGCCGCGCCGGCCGATGCGGCAGCCCCGGTCGGGGCCGAAGCTAAAGCCGGAGCCGGCGGAACAGTGCTTCCGGCAGGTGGCGGATGATCAGCATGATCGGCCACCAGAACCACGGCGTGTAGAGCACGGCCCGGCGCTGCTGGATGGCGCGGACGATGGCCCGCGCGACCTGCGCCGGTGTTGCCCACAGCGGTCCCTTGCGGAAGGCGGCGGTCATCGGCGTGTCGACGAAGCCGGGCTTGATCGTCAGTACCACGACGCCTTTCGGATGCAGGCGCTGGCGCAGGCCGCTGGTGAAGGCCGTGACGGCGGCCTTGGCCGCGCCGTAGACGTAGTTCGACTGCCGGCCGCGATCGCCGGCCACTGAGGAAATCACCGCGATGCAGCCGTGGCCCTGGGCTTCGAAGCGGTTGCCGAGCACGGTGCACAGCGCCATCTGGCTCAACGCGTTGACCCGGAATTCGTCGGCCAGCAGCGCGATGCTGGCCTGCGCGGCGGCCTGGTCGGTCAGCGTGCCGTGGGCGATCAGCGCGGTGTCCAGCCCGCCGAGACGGGCGCTGGCTGCGTCGACCAGCTGCGGATAGTCGTCCAGCGCCCGGGCGTCCATCACCTGCATGTCGACCTGGGAAGCACCGCGCAACCGCAGGTCATCGGCGATCGCCGACAGGCGGGCGCTGTCGCGGCCGACCAGGAACAGCGCCGCGCCCAGGGCGGCGAACTCGCGGGCGGTGGCTTCGGCGATCGCCGAGGTCGCGCCCATGATCAGGATTCGTCTCATGCCGTCGTGCTGCCGGTGACTCGCCGCCAGAACGACGACGAGAACTTCGGATCGATGTAGCGGGCGAAGGCCTGCCACTGCGGAAAGTACTGCTGGAAGGCGGCGGCCGACATCCGGGCGTCCTTGGCCGGATACACCGCGCCGCCGGCGTCGAGGGTCAGCCGGTCGAGCGCATCGAGCAGCGCCAGGGTCGCCGCGCCGCGGTTCGGGAAGTCCAGCGCCAGGGTCACGCCCGGCCGCGCGAACGACAGCAGGCCGCGCGAGCGCTGCGCGCCGAAGGTCTTCAGCACCACCAGGAACGAGCCGAGGCCGGAGGCGGCGATGCGCGCCAGCATCTCGTCCAGCACGGTCTCGGCGTCGGCTGCCGGCAGCACGCACTGGTACTGGTAGAAGCCGCGTGGGCCGTACAGCCGGTTCCAGTCGGCAATGGCATCGAGCGGATAGAAGAACGGCCGGTAGTGCCACAGCCGCTCGCGGGCCTGCGCTGCCGGGCGGTGGAAGTACAGCGTGTTGAAGGCGCGCAGGCTCAGGCTATTGACCGCCGACAGCGGCGGCGTGAACGGCAGCCGCAGCGACCGTCCGGCGGCTTCCTGCTGCGGGCCGGCGACGGTGGCCGGCGCGTGGTTGGCGCGCAGGAAGATGCCGCGCCCGCGGTGCCGGCCGCTGGCCGAGCAGTCCAGCCAGGCCACGGTGTAGGCGTAGTCGGGCTCGGAGCAGGCCGAGATCGCGAAGAACTCGGCGAGGCCGCCGAAGCGCAGGCTGTCGCCCCGGAGCCAGGGGCCGCCGACGCGCTGCAGCTGCAGCCGCGCGCGACGGATCAGCCCGGTCAGGCCCAGGCCGCCGATGGTGGCGTCGAACCAGTCGCGGTGTTCGGTCGGCGAGCAGTGCAGCACCGTGCCATCGGACCGCAGCAGTTCGAAATCGAGCAGGTGGTGGCCGAAGCTGCCGGCCCGGTGGTGGTTCTTGCCGTGCACGTCGTTGGCGATGCAGCCGCCGACGGTGACCCAGCGGGTGCCCGGCGTGACGGCCGGAAACCAGCCGTGCGGCAGCGCCAGCGCGATGATGCTGGCCAGCTGCACACCGGCCTCGACCTCGATGATGCCGGTGGCCGGATCGAAGGCGATGTAGCGGTCGAGCGCGCCGGCCGCGAGCAGCACGCCGCCGTCGTTGCGGCAGGAATCGCCATAGCTGCGGCCGTTGCCCCAGGGCAGCATCGACGCCTGTGCGGGAAGCGTCTGATGGCGGCTGCCGATGGCCAGCCATTGCGGCTCGGCGCCGGGCAGCCGCCCCCACGACGGGCTGCCGCGCATCACACGGCCGCCAGCACGGTCAGCGCCATCAGGCCGATGATCAGCAGGCTGGTGCGGTCGCGCATCGCGAACAGGATGGGGTCGTCGTGCATCCGGCCCCGCGTGGTCAGCAGCCAGACCCGACAGACCCAGTACAGCAACAGCGGGCAGATCAGCCACAGCGGCCGGGGATCGCCGTACAGCGCCTGCGACTGCGGGCTGTTGATGTACAGCGCCAGCACCACGATCGCCGCGAAGCCCGACGCCGTGCCGAGGGCGAGCAGCAGCGGCAGGTCGGCCGCCCCGTAGCCGCGCCCGGCGGCCTGGGTCAGGCCGGCGCGGGCGGCGTCGTGCAGCTCGGCGTAGCGCTTGACCACCGCCAGGCTCAGGAACATGAACATCGAGAAGGCCAGCAGCCAGAACGTGACCTCGACGCCGGTGGCGACGCCGCCGGCGACGATGCGGATCGTGTACAGGCCGGCCAGCATCATCACGTCGACGATCGGCGCGCGTTTCAGGCGCAGCGAATAGGCGCCGGTGCAGGCGTAGTAGGCGGCCAGCACCGCGCTGAAGGCGAGGCCGACCTGCAGCGCCACGGCGGCTGCCGCCAGCGCCAGCAGCAGCGCCGCCAGCGCGCCCTGGCGGGCCGGCAGGGCGCCGCTGGCGAACGGCCGCCTGCGTTTGCGCGGATGGCGGCGGTCGGCGTCGAGATCGAGCAGGTCGTTGATCAGGTAGACGCTTGACGCGCACAGCCCGAAGGCCAGGAAGGCCAGCAGGGCTTCCTGCAGCACCGCCGCTTCGGCGATCCGGTGCGACAGCAGCGCCGGCACCAGGATCAGCAGGTTCTTGACCCACTGGTACAGGCGCGCCGCCTTCAGCCACAGCTTCGGCGAGGCCGGCACGGTCGCGAACAGCGGACCAGGCGTGGCCAGCCGGGCGGCGCGGGCGGCCAGTCCGGCATCGCCGACCACGATCGCCTGCCGCGCCGCCGGCCAGACCTTCAGGTCGACCGGATGGTCGCCCACATAGTCGAAACCCTGCTCGCCGAAGCGGCGGACCAGCGCGGCGCGCTTGCCGGCACCGGCCAGGTTGTCGCCGGCATCGGTGGCGATCACCTCGTCGAACAGGCCGAGATGCGCGGCCACGGCTTCGGCGATGCGCCGGTCGGCGGCGGTCGCCAGCACCAGCCGACGGCCCCGGCTGCGTTCGCCGCGCAGCCATTCGAGCAGATCGCGCCGATAGGGCAGGTGGCTGACGTCGATCTGCACCCGCTGCGACAGCTCGTGCTTGAGCCGCGCCCGGCCGCCGGCCAGCCAGCGCGGCAGTGCCAGCAGCGCCAGCGGCCGGACCCGCGCCAGCGCCAGCGCCGTCTCGTGCAGCGTGTCGACCGGCGTCAGCGTGCCGTCGAGATCGACGCACAGCGGCACCTGCGATTCGGCGTCGGGCGGCGTCGGGGCATTCACCTGGGCGTTCATCGCGCGGCCACCGGCGGCGGTCGTTCCGGCCGCGCTTCCAGCACGGCGGCGGCCAGCAGGCCCAGCAGCACCGCGAACCACAGGGTGGCCAGCCGGCACAGCAGCATCGCCAGCACGGCGGTGGCCAGCGGCACGCCCTGGGCCACCAGCAGCGCCGGCATCACCACTTCGAGGCCGCCGATGCCGCCCGGCATGAAGAAGGCGACGCCGCCGGCCAGCACCGCGATGCCGTAGATGCCGATCGCGGTCAGCAGCGTGACCGGCAGGTCCAGCCCGGCGCAGATCCAGTACAGGCCGACGCCTTCGACACCCCAGGCGATCAGGCCGAGGCCAAGCCCGCCGGCCAGCAGGCCGGGCGACAACAGCCGCCGCGAGGCGCGCAGCAGGTCGGCGAGGCCGGCCAGCGCCCGGCGGCTGCGGCCGCTGCGGGCGGCGGCGAAGCGGTCGAGCAGGCGGCTGGTGGCCGGCCGGCCGATCACCGCCAGCAGCGCCGCCGTCAGCAGCAGCGCGCCGGCCAGCGCCGGCCAGTAGGCGCGCGCGCCGAGCACGAACAGGCCGGCCAGCAGCGCGATCGCGAGCAGGTCGAGCAGGCGTTCGACGAACAGCGCGGCGATCGAATCGGCATAGGCCACGCCGTGTTCGCGCAGGTACAGCGCGCGCACCGCTTCACCGGCTTTCGCCGGGCTGACGGTGAACGCGAAGCCGCACAGGTAGACCAGCAGGTGGCGGCCGCGCGGCAGCGGGTGGCCAAGCCGGCGCAGGTAGCGCGACCAGCGCTCGAAGCGCAGCAGGTAGTTCAGCAGCGAGGCGCCGAGCACCAGCAGGCCGCCGCCGATGCCGAGCGCCCGCAGCGCCGCCTGCAGGCGGGTCGCATCGGTGACCAGCGCGGCGGCCAGATAGACCAGCACGCCGAGGGCGGCGGTAGCGATCAGCGCCCGCCGCCGGCCGCCGGACAGCTGCAGCGCCGGCTCGGCTGCGCCGTTCATGGCGCGCCGTGGCCGGCGCTGGCGCTGCCGCCGCCGAGACCGCGCAGCCGGCCCTGGATCGCGCGCAGCACGCCGGCGGCATCGAGCCCGCAATCGGCCAGCAGCTGCTCGCGGCTGCCGTGGCCGACGAAGCGGTCCGGCAAGCCGAGGTTCAGCAGCGTGCAGCCGGCCCGCTGGGTGCTCAGCCACTCGTTGATCGCGCTGCCGGCGCCGCCGGCCAGGGCGTTGTCTTCCAGGGTCACCAGCAGCGCGTGATCGCGCGCCAGCTCGGCGAGCAGCGCCTCGTCGAGCGGCTTGATGAAGCGCAGGTCAGCGACCGTGGCGTCGAGCAGCGGGGCGACTTCCAGCGCCGTCGCCAGCAGTGCGCCGACGCCGATCAGCGCCACGCTGTGCGGCCGCCGTTTGGCGCTGCGGCGCAGGATGCGGCCGCGGCCGATCGGCAGCGGCTCGGCCGCCGCCAGCGTCGCGCCGGGGCCGTGGCCGCGCGGGTAGCGGACTGCGCTCGGGCCGTCGTGGGCAAGCCCGGTGGCGAGCATCCGGCGGCATTCCTGCTCGTCGCTCGGCGCCATCACGACCAGGTTCGGGATCATGCGCAGCAGGCCGAGATCGAAGGCGCCGTGGTGGGTCGCGCCGTCGGCGCCGACCAGCCCGCCGCGGTCGACCGCGAACAGCACCGGCAGGTTCTGGATCGCGACGTCGTGGATCAGCTGGTCGAGCGCCCGCTGCAGGAAGGTCGAGTAGATCGCCACCACCGGCCGCAGGCCGGCGCAGGCCATGCCGGCGGCCAGCGTCACCGCGTGCTGCTCGGCGATGCCGGCGTCGAAATGGCGCTGCGGAAAGGCCCGGGCAAAACCGACCAGGCCGGAGCCCTCGCGCATCGCCGGCGTGATCGCGACCACCCGGGCATCGGCTGTCGCGGCCTGGGTCAGCCAGTCGCCGAACAGCTCGGAGTAGCTGGCCGGGCCGGCCGGGGCTGGCAGCGCGCCGGTCACCGGGTCGAAGCGGGTGACGCCGTGGAAGGCGATCGGGTCGGCTTCTGCCGGCGGGTAGCCCTTGCCCTTGACCGTGACCACGTGCAGGAACTGCGGCCCCGGCGTCGACCGGAGCCGGTCGAGTGCCGGCAGCAGCGCGTCCAGGTCATGACCGTCGACGGGCCCCGAGTAGGTGAAGCCGAGCGCGGCGACCAGCGCCGCCAGCGAACCGTCGCCAGCGGCCGGCAGTGGCCGGCCCAGCTGCCGCGCCACGGTGTCGCGCAGCGCGCCGACGTTCTCCGAGATCGACAGGTCGTTGTCGTTGAACACCACCAGCAGGTCGAGCCCGAGCTGGCCGGCGTGGTTCATCGCCTCGAAGGCCATGCCGGCGGTGAAGCCGCCGTCGCCGATCACCGCGATGCTGCGCCGGCCGGTCGGCTGCAGCCGCTCGGCGACCGCGAAGCCGGCCGCTGCCGAGATCGCGGTGCCGGCGTGGCCGCCGCCGAAGGCGTCGTGCCGGCTTTCGCTGCGATCCAGGAACGGCGCCAGACCGCCGTGCCGGCGGATCGTGTCCAGCCGCGCGCGGCGGCCGGTCAGGATCTTGTGGGCGTAGGCCTGGTGGCCGATGTCCCAGACCAGCGCGTCGCGCGGTGTGTCGAACACCCGGTGCAGGGCCAGGGTCAGCTCGACGACGCCGAGGCTGGCCGCGAAATGGCCGCCGACGCGGGCCACCGTTTCGATCAGGCAGCGGCGCACCTCGTGGGCCAGCTGCGGCAGCCGCCCGGCCGGCAGGGCGCGCAGCGCGGCCGGGTCGTCGATGGTGCCGAGCAGCGCGTAGCCCGGGGTGTCGTTCATCAGCGGTGGCGGATCAGCGGTCGGCGGCGTCGTCGCCGGCATCGAGCAGGTTGCGCACGCGCAGCTCGGCGCTTTCCAGCGAGCTGCGGCAGACCTTGGTCAGCCCCATGCCGCGCTCGAACAGCTGCAGGCTTTCTTCCAGCGGCAGGTCGCCGCGTTCCATCCGCGCGACGATCGCTTCCAGTTCGGCCAGCGAGCCTTCGAAGCGGGCGACCGGATCGTCGGCGGGTGCGGCGCTGTCGCTGGCGGGGGCGGCGGTTTTCCGGGTCATCGGGCAAGTCCTTGAGGGCCGACTATTGTAGGCGCAGCGCCCGCGGCGGCCGGTGCATCCGAATCGGGGTCCGGCCGCATCAGACTCGCCGACGCATGACCATGACCCAGGAGTTGCCCATGTTGCTGACTTCCGCCGCCGAATTCGGCATCGACCTCGGCCAGCACGCCGGCCTCGGCGATGCCGCCACGCCGCTGCTCGACGCCCTGCTGCCGCTGCTGGCGGTGCTGATGGTGTTCGGCATGCCGATCGTCATCGTGCTGGCGGTGCTGCGCTACCGCGCGCAGCGCCAGAAATCGATCAACGACATGGTGCTGAAGCTGGCCGACAAGGGCCAGCCGATCCCGCCGGAGCTGTTCCTGGAGCCGGGGCGCAAGCGCAAGTCCGATGTCAGCTCCGGCCTGAGCCTGGTCGGTGCCGGGCTCGGCCTGATGGGCTTCTTCTGGTTCGCCGGCGCCGAGTCGGCGATCGGCATCGGCTTCATTCCGCTGATGATCGGCGTCGGCCAGCTGATCGCCTGGAAGATCGAGCAGACCCGCAAGGACGGCTGAGGCCGCTACGCCCGGAACCGGACCACGACGTGGCCAGCGAAGCAGTCAGGGTGCAGGCGGTGGAGCCGCTGCCGGCCGACGGTCCGCCGGACACGGCGCTGGTCGCCCGGGTGCTGGCCGGCGACGATCGCCACGCCTTCGCCGCGCTGGTGCGCCGCCACCAGGGTTCGGTGCGTGCGCTGCTGCGCCGGCTGTGCAAGGGCGATGACGCCTTCGCCGACGATCTGGCGCAGGAAACCTTCCTGCTGGCCCATCGCAAGCTCGACCAGTTTCGCGGCGACGCCAAGTTCAGCACCTGGATCTACCGCATCGCCTACAACAGCTTCCTGATGGCGATCCGCTCCCGGCACCCCGAGGAGCCGCTCGACGAGAATCGCGGCGACGACGATGCCGAGGCCCACGAGGGCCCGAGCGACCGGCATCCGGAGGAAACCGTCGCCGACCTGCAGATGGATCTGGCGCGGGCGATGGCGATCCTGTCGCCGGCGGAAAGAGCCGTGATTGCCCAGTGCTACTATCTCGACCGCAGTCACGAGGAAGCCGCCTATGCCCTCGACTGCCCGCTGGGCACGGTGAAATCGCACATTTCCCGCGCCAAGCAGAAGCTGAAGGCCCACCTTCAGGTCTGGGAGCCACGGACGTCATGAACCAGCCGCGCAATCCGCCGCCCCGGCGCGGCGAGCCCGAGGAGCCTGCGATGGACGGATCGATGTTTCCCAGCGGCCGAGGCGGCCCGCTGCAGCCGGGCGCGCCCGGCGACGACGCCTGGCTCGACGCGCTGCTGCGCGAGGATGCCGCCCGCCAGCCGCACATCGCCGACGACGGCTTCGTGGTCCGGGTGCTTATGAACATGCCGGCGCCGCGCAAGCCGGCCCCGCGCTGGATCGTGCCGGCCGCCACGCTGGCCGGCTGCGCGATCGCCGCGCTGTTCACCCCGGCCGGCGCCTGGTTCGCCGGCGGCCTGCTGCAGCTGCTGGACATCCGCAACCTGTCGGCCGAGCAGTTGCCGGTACTGGTGCCGCTGGCGGTGTTCTACGGCTGCTCGTTCTCGGCGCTGCGCGAACGCTGACACGGCCACCCGCCGCTGCGGCCTCGGCTTGCGGCACAGCGGGTCATTGAGTACCGTCCCGCGACTTTTTGCCGCCCCGACGATTCCGCAGCGATGGCCACCCCGAATTCATCCGCCTACGGCGCCGAGCAGATCGAAGTTCTTTCCGGCCTCGATCCGGTCCGCAAGCGCCCCGGCATGTACACCGACACCGCGCGCCCGAACCATTTGGCGCAGGAAGTCATCGACAACTCGGTCGACGAGGCGCTGGCCGGCCACGCCAAGCGCATCGACATCACCCTGCTCGCCGACGGTTCGCTGAAGGTGTCCGACGACGGTCGTGGCATGCCGGTCGACATCCACCCGGAGCACGGCGTTTCCGGTGTCGAGCTGATCCTGACCAAGCTGCATTCAGGCGCCAAGTTCTCGAACAAGGCCTACGGCTTTTCCGGCGGCCTGCACGGTGTCGGCGTGTCGGTGGTCAACGCGCTGTCGAAGAAGCTGGAAGTGCGCGTGGTGCGCGGCGGCGGCGAATGGCTGATCGGCTTCGCCGACGGCCACAAGGCCAGCGAGCTGGCGCGGGTCGGCGACGCTCCGGCCCGCAAGAGCGGCACCACCGTGCATTTCTGGCCGGACGAGCAGTACTTCGACTCGCCGAAGTTCTCGATTCCGCGCCTGAAGCAGGTGCTGCGCGCCAAGGCCGTGCTGTGCCCGAACCTGCGCATCAGTTTCGATGACCAGATCAACAACGAGCAGACCGTCTGGCAGTACGAGAACGGCCTGGTCGACTACCTGAAGGACGCGCTCAACGGCGCCGAGGTGCTGCCGGCCGAGCCCTTCGTCGGCAAGTTCGCCGCCAAGCGCGAAGAAGCCGAATGGGCGCTGTGCTGGGTCGCCTCGGGCCCGGAAGCGGTCGCCGAAAGCTATGTGAACCTGATTCCGACCGCCCAGGGCGGCACCCACGTCAACGGCCTTAGAACCGGCCTGACCGAGGCGATCCGCGAGTTCTGCGAGTTCCGCAATCTTTTGCCGCGCGGGCTGAAGCTGTCGCCGGAAGATGTCTGGGCCGGCTGCAGCTACGTGCTCAGCATCAAGATGCTGGACCCGCAGTTCGCCGGCCAGACCAAGGAGCGGCTGTCGTCGCGCGAGACCGCGGCCTTCGTGCAGGGCGTGGTGCACGACAGTTTCAGCGTCTGGCTGAACCAGCATCCGGCCGAAGGCGAGCAGGTGGCGGCGCTGGTGATCGCCAACGCCAATGCGCGCATGAAGCTGGCCAAGCAGGTGGTGCGCAAGAAGATCACCAGCGGCCCGGCGCTGCCTGGCAAGCTGGCTGACTGCGTGCTGACCGATCTCAACCAGACCGAGCTGTTTCTGGTCGAAGGCGATTCCGCCGGCGGCTCGGCCAAGCAGGCCCGCGACCGCGACACCCAGGCGATCATGCCGCTGCGGGGCAAGATCCTGAACAGCTGGGAAGTCGACGCCAACGAAGCGCTGGCGTCCAACGAGATCCATGACATCTCGGTCGCCATCGGCGTCGACCCGGGCTCCAAGGATCTGACCGGCCTGCGCTACGGCAAGATCTGCGTGCTCGCCGATGCCGACTCCGACGGCCTGCACATCGCCACCCTCTTGTGCGCGCTGTTCCTCAAGCACTACCGGCCGCTGGTCGCCGCCGGCCACGTCTACATCGCGATGCCGCCGCTGTTCCGCATCGATGCCGGCAAGCAGGTGTTCTACGCGCTCGACGAGGCCGAGAAGCAGGGCATCCTCGACCGCCTGCAGGCGGAAGGGAACAAGTCGAAGCTCAACGTCACCCGCTTCAAGGGCCTTGGCGAGATGAACCCGCTGCAGCTGCGCGAAACCACCATGAGCCGCGACACCCGCCGGCTGGTGCAGCTGACGCTCGATGGCGCGGCCGATACCGGCATTGCCGATGAGGAAGGTGCCGAAGTGCCGGTCACCGTCGACGCGATCATGGACATGATGCTGGCCAAGAAGCGCGCCGGCGATCGCAAGGCCTGGCTCGAAGAGAAGGGCGACAAGGCCGAGGTCTGAGCGATCGGCCGGCTACCCGGCCGCCCGCGTTCACTCCGGCGGGTTGCGGCGGCTTTTCTTCAGTCGGGCCATCGCGCCGCGCCCGGCCTGTAGGCTTTCGCTGTAGCGGATCACCATCCGCTCGGTCTTCCAGCGGCCCTGGCGCATGATTTCGGCGCCGCTGAAATTGGCCGCGATCAGGTCCTGCGCCGCGCCGACGCGGGTGCTGTGGCCGGACACCAGGGTCGGGTCGATGCCGGCCTGCAGCGCGCGTTCCTTGAAGATCCGGGCGACGTCGCGATCCGACAGCGGATGGGCGTAGCGATCGGCCTTGTTCGACTTCGGCACCGACCGGAAGATCGGCCCTTCGACCAGTCCGGCGATCGCCAGCCAGTCGCGGATCAAGGCCAGCGTTTCCGGCGACAGGTACTGCAGGAAGCCGCTGCCTTCCTGGTCGGTCTTGCTGTTCGGCAGGAAGATCCGGCCTGAGCCGTCGGCCTCCTCGCTCAGATCCTCGATCCGCAGCACGATCAGTTCCGAGCGCCGGAACATGGTCTCGAACGCGGTCGACACCAGCGCCGCGTCGCGAACATCGCGCGGCTTGGCGCGATCGAGCACGGCGATGATCCGGTCGATGTCGTCCATCGTCAGGCCCCGGGCCTGGCGCTGGCGGGCGCTCAGGTGCTCGCGGCGCAGGCCGCGCCACATCAGCCGCGCTTCCATCGAATCCATCGGCGACGGCAGTTCGGCCAGCCGGTGAACGACCGTCAGGGTCGCCAGGTAATGGTCGATGGTGGCCCGCTTGCGGCCGGCGGCGATGCGCTCCAGCACGAAGGCGCGCAGCGCCGGCACCGTCGCCGGCAGCGGCGCATGGCCTTCGCGCGTGCAGAACTCGGTCCACACGCGCCAGTCGGCACGCCAGCTTTTCAGCGTGTTCGGCGCATAGGCGATCTTCAGGTCGTCGGCCATCGCCTGCAGCCGGTCGACGGCGCCGGATGGCGTCTGGGCCAGCAGTTCGGCGACGGCGCCGTGGCGGTTGAACGCGGGGTCGGGACGGACTTCGGGCGGATTCACGCGGCGGACCGGGCGTCTGGACAAGGCAGCAGGGGCGCTGCTGGCGTCGATTGTCCCTGATCCGCGCCGGGCATCGACAGCAGCCGGCAATGACCGCCTGCAACCTGTGATTGAGCGGCTTGTTTCGATTATTAGGCTCGATCAAAACAATATATTGAACGCTGTTCTTATTCATTACAGTGACGGCCGATTCCGCTCGCACCGTCCCCGTGATCTCTCGTCCCTCGCTCCGTTCGCTGGCTGCGCCGCTCGCTGTCCTGATGGCGCTGACCGCTTGCCGGCAGGCGACGGCACCGGCGACGGCGCTGGACATCGAGATCAGCCACGTCGCCGGCACGGCGGCGCTGGAGAAGGGCGGTACGGTGACCACGCCGGCCGGCGAGGCGCTGACGGTCGGCAAGCTGCAGTACTACCTGTCGAACCTGCGGCTGCTGCGGCCGGACGGCAGCTGGTGGACGCCGAGCCACGATCCCGAGACCGCCGACGGCTACTGGCTGGTCGATCTTGCGCGGCCGGAAACCCAGCACCTGCGGATCGACAGTGCGCCGGCCGGCGAATACACCGGCCTTGAGCTGCTGATCGGCGTCGACCCAGCGCGCAACAGCGCCGGTGCGCAGACCGGTGCGCTCGATCCGGCGCTCGGCATGTTCTGGACCTGGGCGACCGGCTACATCCACTTCAAGCTCGAAGGCCATTCGCCGGCGTCGCCCGAGGCCGGGCAGACGGTGACCCTGCATCTCGGCGGCGACGGCGTGCAGCGCAGCGTGTTCCTGCCGTTCGCGCCGAAGCCGCTGCGGCTGTCGCCGGACCTGACGTCGACCGTGCACCTGCACGCCGATCTCGATGCCCTGCTCGGCGGCACGCCGCCGGTCTCGTTCGCCCGCACCGCGCTGGTGATGCAGGCGGCGGAAGGCCGGGCGCTGGCGGTGGGGCTGCCGGGCTTTCTGAAGCTCGACCATCTGCATCACGAGCCGCGCGATCGCGCAGCGCACTGATGCGCCATCGGCAACCCGGCAAGGGCCGCAGCAACGGGCAGGTGACGTGGCTGGCGGCGCTGATCCTGCTGGCGGTCGGCGCGCTGGCGCTCGACGCCCGGGGCGGCATCGGCATGCTGGCCGAACAGCTGGCGCTGCTGCGCACGCCGCAGTTCGAAGTGCCGGCCGGCTGGCCGCAGCCGGTCTACGACTTCCACGCCAATCCGATCACGGCAGCCGGCTTCGCGCTGGGCCGGCAGCTGTTCTACGACCCGCGCCTGTCGCGCGACGGGACGGTGTCCTGCGCCAGCTGCCACCAGCAGTTCGCGGCGTTCGCCCATTACGACCATGCGGTCAGCCACGGCATCGGCAACCGCAACGGCACCCGCAACGCGCCGGGGCTGTACAACCTGGCCTGGCTGCCGCAGCTGATGTGGGACGGCTCGGCGCACAACCTCGAAGTGCAGCCGCTCGGGCCGATCGCCAATCCGGTGGAAATGGATGCCCAGCTGCCGGCGCTGATCGAGCGGCTGCGCGCCGACGCCGACTATCCCCGCCGCTTCGAAGCGGCCTTCGGCACGCCGGCCATCGACAGCCAGCGGCTGCTCAAGGCGCTGGCGCAGTTCACCGGCACGATGATTTCCGCCGGCAGCCGCTACGACCGCTACGTCGCCGGTGATGCCGGCGCGCTCGATGCCCGCGAGCAGGCCGGGTTGGCGGCATTCCGCCGGCATTGCGCGCAGTGCCACGCCGAGCCGCTGTTCAGCGATTTCCGCTACCGCGACAACGGCCTCGATGCCGCGCCGCGCGATGCCGGCCGGGCCACCGTCACCGCCGTGGCCGCCGACTGGGGTCGCTTCCGGGTGCCGAGCCTGCGCAACATCGGCCTGACGCCGCCGTACATGCACGATGGCCGCTTCGACACGCTGGCCCAGGTGATCGAGCACTACCGCAGCGGCATCGCGGCCGGCGATCAGGTCGATCCGGCGCTGCGTGGCGGGCTGCCGATCAGCGACGCCGAACGCGACGCGCTGCTGGCCTTCCTGCCGGCGCTCGACGATCCGGCGTTCACGCACGACGTGCGCTTCGCCGACCCGGCCCATCGCCGCTGATGTTCCGCGCCCTGCTCGAAGCCAGCCTGCGCCACCGGGCGCTGGTGATCGCGCTGGCGGTGGCGCTGGTCGGCGTCGGCCTGTATCAGGCGGCGCGGCTGCCGGTCGACGTGCTGCCGGATCTGACCCGGCCGACCGTCACCGTGCAGATCGAGGCACCCGGCTTCGCCGTCGAGGACGTCGAGACCCAGGTCGCCTATCCGCTGGAAACCGCGCTCAGCGGCCTGCCGGGCATCAGCCGGCTGCGCTCGCTGTCGACCGCGGGGCTCGCCATCGTCTACGCCGAGTTCGACTGGGATGCCGATCTGTATCGCAGCCGGCAGCTGGTCGCCGAACGGCTGGAGGCGGCGCGCGGCCAGTGGCCGGAAGGGCTGGTGCCGAGGATCGGCCCGCCGACCTCGCTGATGGGCGAGATCCTGCTGGTGGCGCTGCAGGCCGACGGCCCCGACGCCGATCCGCAGATCCTGCGCAGCCACGCCGACTGGACCCTGCGGCCGGCCCTGCTGGCGGTGCCCGGCGTGGCCCAGGTGCTGGCGATCGGCGGCGAGATCCGCCAGTACGAGGTGCAGCCGGACCCGGCGCGGATGCGGCTGTTCGGCGTCACTCTCGACGAGCTGCAGGCGGCGCTGCGCGGCCATGGCCAGAACCTCGGTGGCGGGCTGATCGAATCCGCTGGCCAGGAAGTGGCGGTGCGGGCCAGCGGCAAGCCGTTCTCGTTCGATGAACTGGCGCAGGTCGCGGTGGCGCGCAAGGGCGTGGCGGTGATCCGGGTCGGGCAACTGGCGACTCTGGCGGTCGGCCATCGTTTTCCGCGCGGCGCTGCCGGCGCCAACGGCCATCCGGCGGTGATCCTGGCGATCCAGAAGCAACCCGGCATCGACACCCTGGCGCTGACTGCCGCGCTGGAAGCGAAGCTGACCGCGCTTGATGCCAGCCTGCCGAAGGGCGCGCGGCGGCTGACGGTGTTCCGGCAGGCCGATTTCATCGAGCACGCGGTCGACAACGTGCTGGACGCGCTGCGCGACGGCGCGCTGATCGTCGCCGTCATCCTGTTCGTGTTCCTGCTCAGCGGCCGCGCCACGGCGATCGCGCTGACCGCGATCCCGCTGTCGGTGCTGGCGGCGATCCTGGCGCTGACCGCGCTCGGGCTGTCGATCAACACGATGACCCTCGGCGGCCTGGCGATCGCGGTTGGCGAGCTGGTCGACGATGCCGTGGTCGGCGTCGAGAACGTGGTGCGCCGGCTGCGCCAGCGGGCCGGCGCGCCGGCCAGTCCGCGTGCGCTGATCGAGGCGGTCGGCCGCGCCACGCTGGAAGTGCGCTCCGGCATCCTCTACGCGACTCTGCTGATCGTGCTGGTGTTCGTGCCGCTGTTCGCGCTCGGCGGCGTCGAAGGCCGGCTGTTCGCGCCGCTCGGCATCGCCTACATCGCCGCGATCCTCGGCAGTCTGGTGGTCGCCATCACGGTGACGCCGGTGCTGTGCGCCGGGCTGTTCGGGCGTGCCGCGCACCTGCCGGTCGAACCGCGCTGGCTTGCGGCGCTGAAGCGGCGCTACCTGGGCCTGCTCGAACGGTTGCTGGGCTGGCCGCGCGCGGTGCTGGCCGGCACCGGCCTGCTGCTGGCCGGCAGCCTGCTGCTGGCGGCCCAGCTGCCGCGCAGTTTCCTGCCGTCGTTCAACGAGGGCACGCTGACCATCAACCTGATCGCTGAGCCCGGCATCGCGCTCGGCGAATCGGACCGGCTCGGCGGGATCGCCGAGAACCTGATCCTGGAGGTGCCGGAAGTCGCGGCGGTCGGCCGGCGGACCGGCCGCGCCGAGGCCGACGAGCATGCCGAAGGCGTGCATTACGCCGAGCTTGACGTGAGCCTGCGCGACGACGGTCACGGCCGGCCGCAGCGCGTGGTTGCCGCCGATCTCCGCGCCCGGCTGGCGGCGCTGCCGGCCTCGGTGTCGATCGGCCAGCCGATCTCGCACCGGCTCGACCACCTGCTGTCCGGCGTGCGCGCGCCGCTGGTGGTCAAGGTGTTCGGCCCGGATCTGCCGACGCTGCGGCGGCTGGCGGCCGAGGTGCAGGCGACGCTGTCGGCGCTCGACGGCCTGGCCGATGTGCTGATCGAGCCGCAGATCGACACGCCGCAGTTCGAGATCGGCCTTGATGCCCGCGCCGCCGCCGATGCCGGCGTCTCGCCGGCGCGCGCGCAGTCGGCGATCAATGCGCTGACCGTCGGCAGCCGGCTGGCGCAGATCGTCGACGGCGAAACCCGCACCGAGCTGGTGCTGCGGCTGCCGGACGCGGCGCGCCACGAATCGGCGCTGGAAGACCTGCAGATCGACGGCGCCGCCGGAGCGGTGCCGCTGAACTGGATCGCCGAGTTCCACAACGGTGCGGCGCCGAACCAGATTCTGCGCGAACACCTGCAGCGGCGCATCGCCGTCACCGCGTTTCCGGCTGCGCGCGGCTTCGATGCAGCGGCGGCCACCGCCCGGGCGCAGCTGACGGCGCGCACCTGGCCGCCCGGCTACCGGGTGGTAGTCGAAGGGCAGGCGGCTTCCCGGGCAGCGGCGGCGCAGCGGATCGCCGGGCTGGGCGCGCTGTCGCTGCTGCTGATGGCGGCGGTGCTGTACGGGCGCTACGGCTCGCTGCGGCTGACCGCGATCATCCTCGGCAACGTGCCGCTGGCGCTGATCGGCGGTGTGGTGGCGCTGGCGGTGACCAGCACGCCGCTGTCGGTGGCCAGCCTGATCGGCTTCGTGACCCTGGCCGGCATCGCCGCCCGCAACGGCATCCTGAAGATCAGCCACTACCTGACGCTGGCCCGCGACGAAGGCCAGCCGTTCGGTGTGCCGCTGGTGCTGCGCGGTTCGGCCGAACGGCTGACGCCGGTGCTGATGACGGCGCTGATCGCGGCGCTGTCGCTGCTGCCGCTGATGCTCGATGGCGGGGCGCCCGGCAAGGAGATCCTGCATCCGGTGGCGCTGGTGATCTTCGGCGGCCTGCTGTCGTCGACGCTGCTCGACAGCTTCGTGACGCCACTGCTGTTCCTGCGCCTCGGCGGCGGCACCGTGGCGCGGCCATCGAGCGAGGGGGAAAGCTGATTCTTATCGCCTTAGGTTCTGCGCTTAGAACGCGTCGTTCCGTTGAAGATTTGAAATAACCTGGGGTTCATTGGTTATTTCAAATAATTATCCGATTTTTCTTATGTGAACGTCATTTTTAAAACCTTAAATCGCGTTTCCGTGGCGAAATGATATATCCGGAATCAGTCGTCAGAATCCCGTAAAACAATAGGATACGCAAGCTTGGGGGAGTCATTCGTGATGCACGACGGCAAAGTGCGGAACGTTCGATGCAACCTGAGAAAACCTCGGAAAAGTCCACTTTTCCAGATCAACACAGTCATGGGAGATGTTCACGTGAAGCAAGACAATCGACAGCGCAAGCTGGGCGGCGTCGCTTCGGCCCTCGCGATGGCGGCAACCATCGTGGCGGCCGGCGCGCCTGTTCAGGCTGAAGCGCAGCTGGTGCAGAACCTGCTGGGAGGCAACTCCAGCAGCACCGCACCCGCCGCCGGCAACGGGCTGGTGCAGACGCTGCTGCCCCGCGATCAGACGCCGGCAGCCGGTGCCCCGGCGGCCATCAACAAGTACACCAACAAGATCATCCCGAACGGATCGGTGCTGCTGGTCTGGACGGCCGACGGCTGCTCGACGCCGGTCTGCAACCCCCAGACCGCGCAGGACTTCCTGGCCGTGGTCGACGCCGAGCCGAACTCGACGACCTACGGCAACGTGATCTGGACGGCCGAGCTGCCGAAGGTGCTGGTGTCGAACGTCCTGCCTGTGGCCACCGCAGGCGCGGCGACGGATTCGCACAACGATCCGCACCACATGCTGAGCTACACCTCGTACATCTCCGGTGGTGGCGACGGCCTGAAGGCCGGCCGCAAGTACCAGTTCGCCGGCGGCGTTATTTCCAAGAACGTGTTCCGTTTCGACGTGACCTCGGTCCGCAACATCGGCAAGGCCGAGCTGGCGGTCTGCGGCACCCAGGTGCGCCGTTCGTCGCTGACCGATGACTTCGTGGTCATGCCGTCGAAGACCGGCAACCACAAGATCCTCTACACCTACATGTCGAACTACGTGTACGGGCCGGGCGGCTCGGTCACCGAAATCGAACCGGATCGCGTGGCGCCGACGCTGCTCAACATCTGCCTTGCCACCGCGCCGGCCGTGCTGCCGCTGCTGGAATCGGTGCAGGTCGGTGGGCTGATCGGCAACATCCCGGGCCTGATCACCGACGATGCCAACCTGCTCGGCCACACCGGCATCACCGAATACGGTGCCGCCGTGCGGGCCAACCAGCCGCGCAACCCGACCAACTACACCAGCTACCCGGACCTGCGTCCGTCGCGTCGCTACAACCAGGGCGCGTTCTACCTGGGCAACGACGATGCCGGCATCGAAGCGCTGCCGCACGGCATGGGCCTGACCTATGACGGCAAGTACCTGGTGTCGTCCGACTACGCCGTCGCGGCGTCGATCGGCGTGGCCGCCATCAACGGCGCGCTGCGCGGCGTCTGCAACCAGGGCGCGTTCACCGGCGGCACCGGCAACGGCAGCCCGCTGGGCGTCTGCGGTTCGACCTTCGGTTCGTCGGTGCGCGTCTTCGAGACCAGCTACCAGTACAACCGCGGCAAGACCCGTGACTCGCTGAAGGAAGCGAACGTCTACGCGTCGAACCCGTACATCCGCTCGGTCTCGGCCGTGCCGGACGGCCCGCGCGAGGAACTGGTGCTCTTCCACGAAGAGAACGAAGGCCTGATGCCGTTCGGCCTGCCGCACCAGTCACACCACTGCAAGAACCAGAAGGGCTGGGTGGATCTGAACGATCCGACCTACGACTCGGCGATCACCCCGGCCGGTCTGGCCGCGAACGCCTCGTCGGCCGTCAACATCGACAGCTGCAAGCCGGGCGACCCGGACTACGTGCCGCACGATGGCGCGTTCACCGGTGCGATGTGCGGTGGTGTCCTGTACTACAGCCCGAACATCCGCATCTCCGGCAAGGAGACCAACGTGTTCGGCGGCAAGGGTCCGTACTGGCGTGCAGTCTATGACGTCGGTCCGTGCCCGGGCGTGTCGTACTTCAGCATCTCCGACGACGACCGCTTCCTGATCCAGCCGATCTCCGGCATCGAAAGCCCGGCCTCGATCGATCCGGTCGGCGCCGTCGAGTTCGACCGTGACTATCCGCGCGAGCACAGCCGCCGCGTGCTGACCATCGACATCCGTCCGCTGCTGGCCAAGGGCCGTGCAGAAACGGCGGCGACGGCCATCGCCTGCGACTTCCCGCCGCCGGATCGCAGCCGCGCGTCGAAGAGCTCGCTCGGCAAGCTGGCCCAGCGTCCGGACCTGTCGGGTGGCATCTCCGGCGCGTTCAACGTGCTGAAGCACAACAACGAGGCGGCGGATTGCCCGCGTGTTCGCGGTGCCGTGGGTCAGTTCGAAACCGGTCCGACCGGCGTCGGTCTGGCGACCACGCTGTCGTCGAACGTCTCGCAGCTGGGTACCGGCTACCTGCGCGCTGCGCAGATCATCGAAGAAGTCACCTCGGTGAACCCGGGCGGCATCCTGCTCGACAAGACCAAGACCGGTGGCGAGCCTTCGGGCGTCACGGGTGGTGGTCCGGGCAGCGGCAACCTCAACAGCCTGCAGAACCTGTACACCCACGGTGGTCCGCACTTCACGGTGATCGACCGCGTCGGTTACCAGAAGACGCCGGGCAACGAAGGTGGCTACCTCGACCTGCGGCCGAAGAACAACGGCTCGGGCATCGGTGTGCCGCGTGATGCCGTGGTCGGCGCCGCGCCGGCCACCGGTGTGCAGCGCTACGCGTTCATCCAGTACTTCGTCGAACTGAACCATGTCCCGGGTCCGGGCACCGGTTCGGATGGCGATCGCACGATCTGCCTTGCCAAGTACGACCGCCGCACCGGCGCCACCGTGCTCGACACCAGCTTCACCGACGAACTGCTGGGCACGCCGTGCATCGACTTCGACTCCGCTGCCCGTGACGCCTGGCTGTGGCCGGGTGCCCGTGGCAAGAAGGGCGCTGCGAAGCCGCACGCCGCGGTGTTCGAGCGTGACGGTGCCGCGCTGTTCGGCCCGGGCTACTACCCGGCCGCGCCGCTGGATCTGGACGGCACGCGGTAATCGACGCTGGCAGTGACGCCGGTCCCGGCCTGAAGCCGGGGCAGGCGAGCCGTCCCCGCCTGCAAGGGCGGGGGCGGTGCATCCACCGGGAAGGTCCGTGCCGGGCGCGCCGCAAGCGGCCCGGCGCGAACCTTCCCAACCCCTTCCCGTTCGCGGGGAGGGCTTTTTTTATTGATCGTTAGCGGAGTACCCACCCGATGTCGCAGTTCCCGTTTTCCCGTATCACGCAGGCGCTGGTCGTGGCCGGCCTTTTCGCTGTCGCCGGCAGCGCCCATGCCCAGGCCCAAGCTCGACCGGCCCATCCGGCCGAAGCCGGACTGGCGGTCGATGTCTCCGTCAATGGCAAGCCGATCACCCGCAACCACATCACGCTGATGGGCGCCAACTTCACCGAAGACCACAAGGCGCCAGGGCCGGAAGCGCAGGCCGCCGCCCGCGCCGAGCTGATCACCCAGGAAGTGCTGGCCCAGGCCGCGCTTAAGGAAGGGCTGGACAAGAAGCCGGTGGTCGCCGACCAGATCGCCTTCCAGGAGCGGGCGATCCTGTCGCGCGCCTACCTGGAGGACTACTTCATCAAGAACCCGGTCACCGACGAATCGCTGAAGGCCTCGTACGACTTCACCGTCGCCAGCGGCAAGCTCACCGAGGTGAAGGTGCGCCACATCCTGGTCAACGACCTGCCGAAGGCCGAGGAAATCGCCGCGCGCCTGGCCAAGGGCGAGGACTTCGTCGCCATCGCCAAGGTCGAGACCCTGGACCCGGGCGGCCAGAACAACGGCGGCGATCTCGGCTGGTTCCGGCCCGACATCTTCGTCGACGCCAACTTCGCGCGCGCCGTGCAGGCGCTGAAGAAGGGCGAAGTCACCAAGGTGCCGGTACGCAGCCGCTTCGGCTGGCATCTGATCAAGCTCGAGGACGGCCCGCGTCCGGTCGCCAATGCCGCCAAGTGGGACCAGCTCGACGAGCCGGTCAAGCAGGCGCTGCGCCAGCGTTCGGCCCAGGCCCGGCTCGAGGCGCTGACCGAAGGCCTGACCGCCAAGGCCAAGCTGGCCGGCCCCGGCTTGAATGCCGCCACCACCTCGGCGGCCGGCGGCAAGAGCAAGAGCGCGCCCTGAGGCGCCGCCGTTTCCCCCATTCGAGAACACGCCGATGACCCGCAATTCCCTGAACACGACGGCTGCCGCGATCGCGGCGGCGCTGCTGCTGGCTGGCTGCGCGCAGCCGGCCGCCAAGCCGGAAGTGGCGGCCGCTGCCGCCGTCGCCGATCCGTCAAAGGACGTACCGCCGACCCTCGATTCGCTCGATCCGGCGACGCTGTCGCCGGAAGACCGCGTCGACCTGACCACCCACTTCGCGCGGATCGGCGACCTGGCCGCGCTGAAGCGGATGCTGGATGCCGGCGTCGACGTCAACAGCCGCGATTCGCTGGACCAGACGCCGCTGATCGCGGCCGTCAGCCAGAACTCGCTGCCGGCCGTCAGCGCCGTGCTGGCGCGCGGCGCCAAGCTTGATCTGGTCGACAAGGCCGGCTGGTCGCCGCTGCATTTCGCGACCTTCTTCTCCGACCAGACCGACATCCTGAAGGTGCTGCTCGACGCCGGCGCCAACGTCAACGCGCAGAACGATCGCGGCATCACGGCGCTGTACTTCGCTGCGGCCACCGGTCACGAAAAGCAGGTCAAGCTGCTGCTCGAACGCGGCGCCGATCGGCGCATCGCCTCGAAGGCGGGCTGGACGCCGCTGCGCATCACCAAGGTCAAGGGCATCGAACCGATCGTCAAACTGCTCGATCCGGACGGCAAGGGCGATGGCAGCCCGGAACCGACGCCGGTTTCGGCCAGCGGCGCGCCGGCCGCGCCCGGCGGTTCCTGATCGGCCGAAGATGAAGCTGCGATCGCGCGTCGGGCTCGGCGCGCTGCTGCTGGCCGCAGCGGCAGCGGTGCCGGCCCATGAAGGCCACGAGCGCGCCGAGCCGGCGCCCGCTGCGCCGGCCGTCCTGCCGGCGGCATTGCCGGCGGCCGCCGCCGTGACGCCCCGCATCAGCCGGCCGGCGCGGGTGATCGCCGATGTCCGTCGCTCGGTGCTGGTCGCCGCGCCGGAAGCCGGGGTGCTCGAAGCGCCGGCCGGCGGCTTCAAGCGGGCCGGCCAGACGGTGCAGGCCGGCGAGCTGCTCGGCCGCCTGCGGCCGGCGACGCCGCAGGTGCTGCGCCGCGATCTCGAGGCGCAGCTGGTCGAGGCACGCCGCGACACGGCGCTCGGCGCGCTGCAGATCGACCGCTACGGCATCACCGAAGCCCAGCGCTTCGACATCAGCCTGCCGACCCAGACCTTGCAGATCCTCACCGACTACACCGCCGCGAAGGAGCGGCGGGCGCAGTTCGAGAACAGCCTGGATGGCACCGTCGAGATCCGCGCGCCGCGCAGCGGCCGGGTGCTGCGCAGCGACGTCGATGCCAGCCGCCAGCTGGCCGCCGGCGAGTCGCTGTTCGCGATCCAGTCCGACGGCGAGGCGCTGGCCGTCGAGCTGAAGGTGGCCGACGACCGCTTCGTCGCGCCGCAGACCGCCGTCGCCGTGCTCGGTGATGGCCGGGAGCTGCCGCTGGCCCGCATCGGCAGCGGTTTCGACCAGGCCCAGCGCGTCCATGTGAGCCTCTACGCGCCGCAGCAGGCGCCGCCGGACTGGGTGGTCAACCAGCGGCTGCGCGTGCAGTGGCCAGCGGCGCCGGAGCCGGGCCGATGAGCCGGCACGGCCACCCGCGGCGGCGGGCACTGGCGGCAGCCTGGTCGGCAACGCTGACAGCGGCCGTCATCACCGCCGCCGCCGCCCACGACGGCGAGGTCCATCGCGATCCCGATGCCGGCGCGCCGGCGGCCGACGCCGCAGCCGTGCTGCAGCGGCCGGTCTGGCTGGCCGACGGCAGCCTGTACGTCGGCCGCGAACTGCAGCAGCGCCTGAAGCTGCGCAGCCAGCCGTGGTCGCCGGCGGCCCAGACGCTGCCGGTGCAGCATCTGGCCGCCGAGGTGCAGCCGCAGCCGGACGCCGCGCTGGCGGTGGTGGCGATCGAACGCGGCCGGCTCGATGCCCCGGAAGGCGGCAGCTGGCCGCTGCCGGGCCAGCAGGTCCGCGCCGGCCAGCTGCTGGCCTGGCTGCAGCCGCAGCTCAGCCAGCCGCAGCGGGCCGAGCGGCGGGCGCGGCTGGCGAAGCTGGACGCCGAGTTGGCGATCGCGGACGTCAACGTCGAGCGCCAGCAGTTGCAGAGCGCCGTCAACACCGATGCCGGCGGTGTCGCCAGCGGCAATATCTGGGTCGAGAAGTACCTCGCCGAACGCGACGCGATGCGCCGCAACCGCGATCTGCTCGCGCAGAGCCTGGACGACCGCATCGCGCTGAAGGCGCCGCACGCCGGCCGGGTGCTGGGCGTGGTGGCCGCGCCCGGCACCGTGGTGGACGCCGGCGCGGCGGTGCTGCGGCTGTCCGACAGCGATGCGCTGCAGCTGAGCGCCGTTCATCAGCAGGCCGGGCTCGGTGCGCGCATCGCGGCGGCGCGGCTCGGCGACGGCAGCCTGCTGCTGCCGCGCGGCGAAGAGCCGCTGGCCGATGGCAGCGGCTGGCGGCTGCGCTTCGACGTGCCCGCCGGCCAGTCCCGGCTGCTGGCCGGTCAGGTGGTCGACGTGGCGCTGGCGGTCCGCCCGGCGGGCCATGCGCTGGCGCTGCCCGCCGGCGCCTGCGTCGGCCGCAACGGCGCGGCGGAAGTCTGGCTGCAGCGCGGCGACGAGCGTTTCGAGCGGCGCCACCTGCCGTCCTGCCGCCCGGCGGACCTGCAGCCGGCAGTGCTGGCGCTAGCCGACGGCGACCGCCTGGTCACCGAAGGCGCGGCCCTGCTCAGCCGCTATCGCTGAACCGGCCCGGCCGGCGACGCTGTCGCCGGTGCCGGGGCGGGTGCTGGCGGTCGCTTGACCGGCGCGCCCTGCGCAGCCGGCTTTTCCATTGGGGATGCCAAGGGCTTCGCGGCCGTGCCGGCTGGCGTCGGCCTGTCCACTGCGCCGGCGGCTTTCGGCCGGCGGGCTGGCGATGGCGCGGAGGACGGCGTCGGTGCAGCGGCAGCCGGTGATGGTCTTGCGGCAGGCGCCGCCGTGGCAGCCTTCGGCGCCGCCGATGGCGCTGGCGTCATCGCCGTCTTCGGCCGGCTTGCCGACGGCGCCGGCTCGGCAGCGGCCCGGGCCGGTGTGACGGGTGCAGCGGTGGCGGCCTTGCCCGTGCGGGCAACGGCTGCGCCTGGCGTAGGGGACGGCGCGAGTCCAACGGTCCCCGCGCCACCCGGTACGCCGCCGGCACTCCCCGCAGCAGCAGGGGCCACGGGGTGGCCTGTCACCGCCGGCTTGCCCGTCTGGGACGGAGATGGAGTCTGGGATCGCGCTTGGGATGGGGCTGGGGCTTGGGCCTGAGTCTGCGGTCGGGCCGGTGGTTTGGATGGCGGCTGGGATGGCGGCAGCGTGGCGGAGCTGCGCTGTGCTTCGACGTTCGGGCTGGCCTTGGCTGTCACCGGGGCTTTCGGTTTCGGCGCGCGCTTGGGCGCGGCCTTCGGCTTGGCGTCTGGCGCCTCGGCCGGCGACGCGGTGGTGCTGCCGTCGGCGGGCCGGCAGCGCCGGCCGCTGTAGATCGCCAGCGCGGCGATCTGGCCTTGTTCCTTGCGCACGCCGACCAGCCGGGCGTCGCAGCCCTTCACGCAGACCGAAGGCGGCGCGATGGTGCGGTTGAGGACCACCGAGGCGGCCGGCTGGTTGATCTTGACGTCACAGCGCAGCACCGGCGGCTTGGCCGGCCGGGCCGGCTTCGAGGGCTTGCGGGCAGCAGCGGCGGCGGTGGTCGCAACCAGTGCCAGCGCCAGGACCAGCGCCTGCACGCGGTTCAGCTTCGGGGGCATACATCGGAGAAGGATCAGCGGACGCGGCTTGCGTCCGATGCCTATTGGACCTGCTTCGGCGGCCGATCGTCCGGCAGCCGGCATGAAAGGCATCGGTGGCCCGCCCGGCGCATACGGGCGGCCACCGATGTCAGGTCGGGGCGCCGCAGCGGCACGTCGGCTTCAACGGATGTCGTAGCTCACGGTCACGCCGACGATGCGCGGCTGGCCGGCGTAAGCGAAGGCGGTGTCGCCGAGATTGACCACCGAGGCCCGGTAGAACTCGTTGGTCAGGTTGCGGGCGAAGGCCGTCACCTGCCAGCGCTGGCCGGGTGCCGAGAAGGCCAGCCGCACGTCGAGGATCTGGTGCTCGTTGAGCGTGAAGAACGGGTCGCCTTCGAGCGTCGAGTTGGTGGCGCCGGTGTGGCTCCAGGTGACGCCCGGCGACACGTTCAGCGCGTTGTCGATGGTGAACGTGTAGTTCGCCAGCAGGCTGGCCTGCAGGCGCGGCGCGTAGTTGAACGGCCGGCCGGCGAAGTTGAAGTCGTCGCCGGTCGCGGTCAGGCCGACGAACTCGATGACCTTGGTGCGCACATAGGAGCCGAGCGCGGTGATGTAGAGATTGCGCACCGGCAGCCAGGTGGCGGTGATCTCGCCGCCCTGCACGCGGGACTTCGGCACGTTCTGCAGATACTGCAGGTTGCCGAAGATCGGGTCGGAGAAGTAGGTCAGCAGCTGCTTGTCCTTGTACTCGTACTGGAAGGCGGCGCTGTTGATTTGCACGCGGTTGCCGAACAGGCCGATCTTGGCGCCGACCTCGTAGGCGTCAAGCCGTTCCTGCACCACCGGCGCCAGGCTGGCCTGGTCGACCGAGAACACGGTCGGGAAGCCGCCGGACTTGTAGCCGCGCGTGTACGAGCCGTAGAACAGCAGGTCTTCGGCCGGCGTCCAGCTCAGCACGCTGCGGTAGGCGAGGTTGTCCTGCTTCAGCTGGCCGGCCACCAGGCCGGTGTTGCCGTTGGCGTCGACGCTGCCGCACTCGCCCGGCGCCACCACCGAGTTGCCGCCGCGGGCGATGCTGGCAAAGGTGAACAGCGCCGACAGCGGCAGGATCGAGTCGTTGTCGACGTTCTCGTAGGTGCAGCCCTGGTAGCTCTGGGTTTCGCGCGAGTAGCGGATGCCGGCGGTCAGCGTCAGGTGATCGACGAACGTCCAGTTGGCGTCGGCGAACACGCCGTTGGAGCGGGTCTGGCCGTCACCGCGCGCCGAGCCCCGGTTCAGCACCAGCGGCGTGAACAGCGGCGGCGTCGAGCCGAACAGCGGGAAGTTCAGGCTGTTGTCGGAGGCACGGCCCTCGCTGACGATGCCGTACTCGTCGTAGTTGGCATTGACGCCGACGATGAAGTTCGCGCGGTCGCTGAGCGTGCCTTCGAGGCGGATCTCGCCGGACGTGCTGCGGATGTTGCCGGTCAGGAACTGGTCGATGTTCTCCAGATCGGTACCGCCCTGCGGCAGCGCCGAGCCATCGCTGCGCACCTGCGAGAACGCGAACAGGCCGATCAGCCGGTAGTCCTCGTTGATCTGCCACTGCGGCTTCAGCGTGGCGTTCCAGAAGTTGTCGTTCAGGCCGAAGCCGCCGTCCGGGTTCCAGTCACCGATCTTATTGTTGTTGTTATTGGCTATGAACGGGTAGTCGCGCAGCCGTGGCGAGATCGCCGCGTTGCCGGGCAGCAGCGGGTTCTGCGGCCGGATGTCGACCGCGTACGGCGCCTGCGGCTCGCTCTTGTCGAGCCAGCCGGATACCGCCAGCCGCACGGTGACGTCCTCGATCACGTCCCAGTCGACGATGCCGCGCGCGGCGCGCTTGGACACCTTGCCGAGGCGATCGTCGGGCCGCGTGTTGCTGCGCTGCCAGCCGATTTGCGATTCGCTCAAGCTGCCGGCCAGTCGCACCCGCACCGAATCGCCGAGCGGGCCGCTGACGAAGCCTTCGGTGTCGAAGCGGCCATAGCTGCCGCCGGTGGCTTCGAGCCCGGCGGTGAACTTCCGGGTCGGCTTGTTGGCGATGTAGTTGATGGTGCCGCCGGTGGAGTTGCGGCCGTACAGCGTGCCCTGCGGTCCCTTCAGCACTTCGACCCGGCGCAGGTCGAGGTTTGGACCCTTGGTCATCACCGGATAGGGCAGCGCCACTTCATCGAGATAGACGCCGACCGTCGACTGGTTGGCGAAGCTGGAATCGGCGAAGCCGACGCCGCGCAAGGTGTAGATCGGCGTGTTGAAGCCGGAATCAGCCGCAGTGAAGCCAGCCACCAGCTTCGACAGTTCGCGGGTGTCGCGGACGCCGACCGCCTTCAGATCTTCGCCGCCATAGGCGCTGATCGAGGTCGGGATGTCGTCGATGTAGCCGTCGCGGCGGGTGGCGGTGACGACGATCTCCTCGATCCGGGTCACGTCCGGTACTGCCGGCGATTCAGCCGCCGGTGCCGCTTCGGCGCTGGCGGCAGCGGTGGTAGCAGTGTCGTCGGCTGTGGTGACGCCGTCCTGGGCCAGCGCGGCGCTGCCCCAGGGCGAGGTGAGGCCGCCGAGTGCGGCGGCGGAAACAAGCGTACGGAGGGTTTTCATCGGCAGGCGGGGATCAGCGTTTCTGCAGGGTCGGGAAGCGTTCAGCCACCAGGCGGCGGCGTTGTTCGGGGTCCTGGATCGCGGCGACGGTCTCGACGACCTCGCGCGTCAGGTGCGGCGCGAAGCGCTGGATGAAATCGAACATGAAGCCGCGCAGGAACATTCCCTGGCGGAAGCCGATGTGGGTGGTGCTCTGTTCGAACAGGTGGTCGACAGGCAGGCTGACCAGGTCGCTGTCCAGCGTTTCGTCATGCGACATTGAGGCGACGATGCCAATGCCCAAGCCCAGCCGCACATAGGTCTTGATGACGTCAGCATCGACGGCGGTCAGCACCACGTCGGGCCGCAGGCCCTGCGCGGCGAACGCCTGGTCGAGCTTCGAGCGGCCGGTGAAGCCGAAGGTGTAGGTGATCACCGGATAGGCGGCGATCTCGGCCAGGGTCAGCGCCTGCGGCCGGTCGCTGAACTGGCGCGCCAGCGGGTGGTCCGGCGGCACCAGGATGCTGCGGTTCCAGTGGTAGCAGGGCAGCATCACCAGGTCGTCGAAGTGTTCGAGCGCCTCGGTGGCGATGGCGAAATCGGCGGCGCCCTCGACCGCCTGCTTGGCGATCTGCGGCGGGCTGCCCTGATGCAGGTGCAGCGCCACCGACGGCCAGGCCTTGCGGAAGCCGCCGATCACCGGCGGCAGCGCGTAGCGCGCCTGGGTGTGGGTGGTGGCGACGCTGAGATCGCCGCGGTCGGCAGTGCGGAATTCGGACGCGATGTTGCGGATGTTGTCGGCTTCCAGCAGCAGCCGGCGCGTGTATTCGAGGATGCGCTTGCCGGCCGGCGTGATCTCGGAGATGTGCTTGCCGTTGCGCACGAAGATGTCGACGCCGAGTTCTTCCTCGAGCAGGCGCACCTGCTTGGAAACGCCCGGTTGCGACGTGAACAGCGCCTCCGCCGCGGCGGTGACGCTGAGGCCGCGCTTGGAGATTTCCATCACGTAGTGAAGCTGACGCAGTTTCATGACTGCATGTCCCTTTTTGATGTTGAGGTCCGCCGGATCGCGCGCCGGCGGCGCGCGTCAGCAGAACGAGGCTTCGGTGGCGCGGTAGACGCCGTCGTGACCTTCCAGCGACAGCAGCCGGCGATCGACCCAGCGGGCATTGCTGAGCCACAGGCCGTTCCATTCCAGGCCGTCGGCGCGGTGCAGCAGCTCGATGCGGCCCTCGGCCTCGTCGAGGAACACGATCCGGTTCTGCGGCCCCAGCCAGGCATCGAGGATGTGGCGGAAGTCGCGGTCGTAGATCAGCCGCCGGCGGTTTGCCAGGAACGGCCCGAGATAGTCGTTGACCAGATGCCAGGTGTCGGAACGCCCGGCCTGCCGGATCTCGACCCGCGCGGTGCCGTTGTGCATCAGGTACAGCCCGTGGGCGAGCTTGAACGGATGCAGGTTCTCGGCATGCGAGGAGCCGCGCGTGCGGCGCCGGAAGTGGAACGCGCAGTTGCGGCCAGCGAACTGCTCGGCCAGCCGGCTGGCCAGTGCCACGTCGGCGATGCCGCTGCGTTCGATGCGCGGCTTGCCGTGGGCATCGAAACCCATGAAACCGAAGCCGTCCGGGTTGTATTCGGCAGCGGATTCCAGCAGCGCGACCGGCGTGGTCGCACCGATCGGCTGGTGGATGATCAGGCACATGGGGAGCGGGAATCGGGGCGTGGACGCGGCGCGCGGCTGGCCGGCTTCAGATCTTGGCCAGCATCACTTCGGTGGCCTTGAACACGGCCAGCACTTCCGAGCCGACCTGCAGGTTCAGGCTCTTGATCGACCGCGTGGTGACGATCGAGGTGACGATGCCGGACTCGGTTTCGACATCGACTTCCGAAACCACAGGGCCGAGCACGATCTCGACGATGCGGCCGGGAATCTGGTTTCTGCTGTTGATCGCGTGGATCACCATCACTCACTCCTTGAAGGCCAAAGGCTTAACGGAGCGAGAGGTTACGGGGCGCTATTTAGTATTTAAAGAAATATAAAATGCTTTTTATATGCGTAACAGAATAAGGACGGCAGGCCGTCCGTCGTGGTGTCGAAGCGCCCGATCCGCCGCTCAGAGCGCCGTCGCCAGCCGTCCGGACAGCACGCCGCGCAGCTCGCCGGCATCGCGGTGGAGCGGTTCGAGCGAAGCCAGCAGATCACGCGCAAGTGCCTGCGCCTGCTGGCGGATTTCCGGCACGGCGGTGGTTTCCCAGAGCGCGCCCTTGCGCGGCGGGCCCAGGGTGTAGAGCTGCGTCGACGGCTGGCCGTCCTGCTGCAGCAGCCGGCCGCCGGCATCGGTGTCGAGTCCGAGCCCGAGGTCGTCGACCCGCGCCAGCCCCTGTTCGCGCAGCGTGTTCAGCAGCGGATGGTTCAGCCGGCGGTAGTTGCTGTCCGGTCCGGTGCAGTTGACCACCCGCTGCACGCTGCGGATCACCGTGCCGGTGCGGCCGCGCGGCCGCAGGTGCACGTCGACGTGGTCGCCGTGCTCGACGAAGGTCACCGGCCGGGCGGCCATCAGCTCCAGCTGGCCCCGGTCGATCAGCCGCTGCACGGTGTCGAGATTGCGCGGCGCGGCGCGATGACGGTGGATGTCCCACCAGGTGCGGGCATGGCGCAGGAAACGCTGCTGCTCGGCGCGCGGCAGCCGCTGCCAGAGCGTCTGGCCGTGCGGGCGCAGCGCATCCATCACCGAACGCCAGTCGCCGCCAGCGGCGGTGACGGCGGCGACCTCATGGCGGATCAGCCGCATCAGCGCCCGCACCGATGGCGGCGCCGCCGCCGGATCGAAGCCGAGCAGGTGGCGCGCGGCGCTCTGGTGCGGCCGGGGCAGCAGGCCGCGCCGCGACACCACGTGGATGGCGCCGCGATGGCCACGTTCGGCCAGCGAGGCGATCCAGTCCAGCGTCGTCAGGCCGGAGCCGACCAGCAGCACGGCATCGTCCCGGCGCAGCGAGATCAGGCCCTGCATCGACCAGGCGTGGCTCTGGTACATCGGTGAGGCATAGAAGCGCCGGTCGTCGACCGGCGGGTCGGCCGGACCGGGGTTGCCGATCGCCAGCACCAGGCGATCGGCCTCGATGACGGCGCCGGACGCCAGCCGCAGCGTCAGCTTCGACGGGCCGGCGGCGAGGCCGCAGACCTCGTCCTGGACGATGTCGAGCCGCACGTCGCGCGGCGCCTGATCGGCGGCGGTGGCCAGCACGTCACGCAGGTAGTGGCCATAGAGCCGGCGCGGCAGAAACGCCGCCGGATTGACCAGCGCCTCGTCGCCGCGATAGTCGGCGAGCCAGCGCAGGAAGTGGCCCGGCTGGTCCGGGAACGCGCTCATGCCCTCCGCGCGCACGTTCAGCAGGTGCCGGTCCGACTGCTCCCGATAGGCGATGCCGGCGCCGGCCGTTTCGGCGCGCTCGATCAGCACCACCCGCAGCGGCGAACGGGCTTCGCGAAGCAGGTGGGTGGCCGCCATCGTGCCGCTGAAGCCGGCGCCGACGATGGCAATGACGGGGCACGGTAGGCGTCGGGACACAGGCATTCCTGGCGTTCGGGGTCGGCCTGATTATGAAAGCCCGTGACGTCAGAACGAATGACCAAATAAGGCGTGGGAATAAAGACCGATAGCTGTTTATGGAATAAGAATCTAAACATTAGGTACAAGATGGCATTTCTGTTGCGTGAAGATGCTCCTCAAGCCGCCTGGCGCTGGGCCGCCGTCACTGGCCGTTCGGCCTGCGGACGGCGGGCGCCGACGACGCGGAAGCCGAGCTTGCGGGCGCTGCGCCAGTAGCCGTGCCGGCCCGGGCCGAGTTCGCCGATCAGCCGGCCATCGGCGAACACCCGCCCGGTGGCGCCGTCGGGAACCTCGAAGCAGCTGACCCGTGCGTCGAGACGGCCGATCGCCTGCAGTTCGGCCAGCAGGCCGGCCGGCACCTGCAAGGCATCGCACAGCGCCAGCCGCTGCACGACGGGCGTGGTGGCGCGCTTCCAGCACAGGCGACGACCGCGCGGCGGCAGTACCTCGACGAGCCGGCCGTCGACGGTCAGCAGCAGCACCTCGTCGGCGCCGGCCTCGATCAGCGTGAAGGCCTCAAGGACGGCCGGTTCGGCCGCTTCGATCAGCTGCTCGGCGTCTGCCCCGGCGTACAGCGGGCTGGCGTCGACACGGCACAGCCGCAGGTCCAGCGGCGCGTGATGGCCGATCAGCCGGGTGACGCCCGGCATCAACACCCGGACCGCGCGGCGATCGCGATACAGCAGGCCGCGCTGGCCGTCGCCGATGGTGATGGTCTTCAGGCCCAGCAGGCGGGTGCAGCGGAGCAACAGGGCTTCGAGGGTCATGACGCGAGGTCCGCAAGGTGTTGGCAGCGCGAATGCCCATCACGAAAAAGCCCCCGGGAGCTGCACTCCCGGGGGCATTCGCAAGCCTTGGGGAGACCGGGTGACCGATCTCCGATGTTCTGGACGATCAGTCGATGACGCGGGTTTTGACGATGGACAGCAGCGGCAGCACGACAACGACGACACCTGGATTGACGACGGCATTCGTCCACGCGCAAGCCGGGCCGGTGGCCTGGTGCGTGGGGTGCATCGAATGGCGTGAACGTGCGGACATGGCGTCGGTAAGTGCAGTGCTGCGGCAATGGCGGGGCGATGCAGAAGAAGGCCCCGAACGGCGCGAACAATACGTCGCGCCGATGAAGTCATGCAAGCACGAATCGCGCCGAAATCGGTGCCAGGGCCCAGGAAAGCCGCCGATGCACCGTTCTTCGGCCGCTGATGACCGCTCGTCCCGATGCCGACCCCGGCCATCAAGTTTTGCCGGGCCGGACCGCTAAGCCCCTCAACGGCAGACACCGCCGGAACGAAGCAAGTCGAAGCACGTCACTGGCCGCACCGCCGTCCCCTCGACACGGTCACGAAGCCTGCCGAGAGCCACCTACTTAGGAGAATTGACCATGGCTGCAATCATCAACACCAACGTGGCGTCTCTGAACGCGCAGCGCAATCTGTCGTCGTCGCAGAGCAGCATGAGCACCTCGCTGCAGCGCCTGTCCTCGGGCCTGCGCATCAACAGCGCCAAGGACGACGCCGCCGGCCTCGCGATCTCGGAGCGCTTCACCGCGCAGATCCGCGGCCTCGACGTCGCCTCGCGCAATGCCAATGACGGCATCTCGCTGGCCCAGACGGCGGAAGGCGCGCTCGGCGAAGTCACCAACAACCTGCAGCGCATCCGCGAACTCGCGGTGCAGTCGGCCAACGCCTCGAACAGCGCCACCGACCGCGCCGCGCTGCAGACCGAAGCCTCGCAGCTGCTGTCGGAAGTCGACCGGGTGTCGAACCAGACCAAGTTCAACGGCGTCGCGCTGATCGACGGCAGCTTCACCTCGGCGGTGTTCCAGGTCGGCGCCAACGCCGGCGAAACGATCACCGTCAGCTCGCTGGTCGACGCCAACGTCGCCGCGCTCGGTTCGGTGACCTCGGCCAGCGCGCAGTCCAGCGCCGTCAGCGGCATCAGCTCGCTCGGCGCGCTGGCGGCCGGCACACTGACCATCAACGGCACCGACATCTCCACCCAGATCGGCGCGGCGGGCACCTCGCAGCAGCGCGTCGGCCAGGTCGTCGATGCGATCAACAACAGCTCGACCACCACCGGCGTCAACGCGGCGTTCGACGCCTCCACCGGCAAGATCGTGCTGAGCTCGGAGTCGAACATCACCGTCGGCGGCACCGATGACGGCACTGCCACCGGCTTCGATGGCGCCACCGGCGTCACCGGCACCGCGTCGACCACCACCGGCCTGACCGCGCTCGATCTGTCGAGCTATGCCGGCGCCTCGCTGGCGATCAAGCAGATCGACTCGGCCCTCGGCCAGGTCAACTCGGCGCGCGCCACGCTGGGTGCCATCCAGAATCGCTTCAGCTCGGTGGTGTCGAACATCGCATCGACCTCCGAGAACATGTCGGCATCGCGCAGCCGCATCCAGGACGCCGACTTCGCCAAGGAAACCGCCGCGATGACGCGCGGCCAGATCCTGCAGCAGGCCGGTACCGCGATCCTGTCGCAGGCCAACTCGGCACCGCAGAACGTGCTGAGCCTGCTGCGCTGAGTCGCAACGAGTAGGGCGGGGCCAGGTGTCCGTGTCGCAGGCCTGATCGGGGACTGCGGCACGGGCACCGGGCTTTATCACCGAGGACTTGTCCATGTCCGTGCCATCCAGTTCCGCCGTCAGCGCGATCCAGGCCACCGTGGCCGTGGATCGTTTTGGCGTTTCCGCTGCCGTGCCGGGAGGCGGCGTGCCGGTCAGCGCGCCGGTCGTCGAACAGCCGGCCGTGCTGGCTGCTACCGAGGTTGCCGCCGAACCGGTGCAGCTGGCCCAGGCGGTCGATGATCTCAACCAGCGCTTCCGCGACGCGCGCACCGACCTGCGCTTCAGCGTCGATGACGACAGCGGCCGTGTGGTGGTGTCGATCGTCGACGCTGCCGACGGCAAGGTGCTGCGCCAGATGCCCACCGAGGAAGCGCTGCGCGTGGCCAAGGCGCTCGACAAGGCGCTGGGCACGCTGATCGAACGCGTCGCCTGATTTTCCGTATCGCAAGAGAATTTCCATGGCCGCCATCACTTCCGCCGGCGTCGGGTCCGGGCTCGACGTCGCCAGCATCGTGTCCCAGCTGGTTGCCGCCGAACGCGGCCCGGCCGACCAGCGCCTGTCGATCGCCACCACCAAGGCCAACACGACGATTTCGGCGCTCGGCAATTTCCGTTCGCTGCTGGCCAGCCTGCAGACCGCCGCCAAGGCGCTGCTGCCGGGCACCAGCGGCACGCCGAGCGGCCTCGGCAAGCTGAGCGCGACACCCGCCAACACCACCTATTACACGGCGAGCGCCGAGAACAAGGCGGTGGCCGGCAACTATTCGGTCGAAGTGGTCTCGCTGGCGGCCGCGTCCAAGCGCGCCAGCGATCTGTACGCGTCCAGCGGCTCGACGGTCGGCAATGGCGACGTGACCATTTCGGTCGGCGCCAGTTCGTTCACCGTCAATCTGGCCGATGGCGCCAACACGCTGGCCGACCTGCGCGACAAGATCAACGCGGCCAGCGACAACAAGGGCGTCGGTGCTGCGATCGTGTCCGACTCCGGCGGCGCCCGCCTGCTGCTGACCAGCCGTTCCACCGGCACCGCCAATGCGGTCAGCGTGTCGACCACGCTGTTCAACACCACGGTGTCGCAGGCGGCCGCCGACGCGGTGGTCAAGGTCGACGGCTTCCAGACCACCAGCAGCTCCAACACGGTGACCACGGCGGTCGACGGCCTGACCCTGAACCTGGTCAAGGCCGAGCCGGGCACCAGCACGGCGCTGACCGTGTCGCTGGACCAGAAGGCGTCAGAGACGGCGGTGGCGACCTTCGTCAACGCGTACAACAACCTGGTCAAGTTCATCGGCACCCAGACCAAGTACGACGCCACCGCGCAGACCGCCGGCGTGCTGCTGGGCGATGCCACCGTGCTGTCGGCGACCCAGGCGCTGCGCAACGTGATCGGCGGCACCACGGCTTCGGCCGGCGACTACAAGACGCTGTCGGCGCTCGGCATCAAGACCTCCAGCGACGGCACCCTGATTTCCGATACCGCCAAGTTCAGCAAGGCGGTCAGCACCGATTTCTCGGCGGTGCAGCGGCTGTTCGCCGCCGACGACGGCATTGCCACCAGACTCGATGCGCTGGCCAAGACGCTGCTCGCCGACGACGGCCAGATCAAGGCCAAGACCGACGGCCTCAACGCCCGGGTCAAGGACCTGGCGCGCCAGCAGCAGGCGGTGGATACCCGGATGACCGCCTACGAGGCGCGGACCCGCGCCCAGTTCACCGCGCTGGACACGCTGATGTCGAAGCTCAACAGCACCAGCACCTACCTCAGCCAGCAGCTCGCCAAGCTCGGCTGAAGCCGCCGCGACAGCGCTGAAAGATCACGGTTTTTTCGCGCTTCCGTCTCAAGATTCCGGCGCCGCCGCCGTTAAGGAAGGCAATCGAGACACGGAGCGCGACATGGCCCATTACATGAATTCGGCGATGAACCAGTACCGGCAGACCGGCGTTGCCGCGGCAACCGTCGAGACCGATCCGGTCAAGCTGATCGCCATGCTGCTCGGCGGCGCCATCGACCGCCTAGCTTTCGCCCGCGGCGCGATGCTGCGCAAGGAGCGAGAAGCCAAGCACCACGACCTGCGCGCGGCGATGTCGATCATCGAGCACCTGCGGCTGGTCCTCGACCTGAAGGCCGGCGGCGAACTGGCAGCCAATCTGGCCCGGCTCTACGACTACATGCTGGGCCGGCTGCCAGCCGCCAACCTGGCCGACGACCCGGCCGGCCTCGACGAAGTGATCGCCCTGCTGCGCGAGATCAAGGGCGGCTGGGACGCGATGCCAGCCACCGCGCGGCGCCACTGACGTCCACCGATCGCGGGCGCCAGCCATCCGGCACCGGCGACGGGCCTGCCGCTTGCACGGCAGCCCGTGTCGTCCCGCCATCGGTCGCCGCTGCCATGACTGCACCTGACATCCACGCCACTGCGCTGATCGGCGCGCCGAGCTACGAGGCGGCGCTGCCGCTGCACTGGACGCCGCTGGCGGAGGCAATCGGCGGCCTGCGCCGCGAGCAGTACAACGACGACAACCTGCGGGTGCTGGCCGCCGTGGCGGTGCTCGACGAAAGCCGCAGCAGCCTGGTGCCGGACGAAGCCGCTGCGCTCGACGCCGAGATCGGCCGGCTGAACCAGAAGCTCAACCTGGTGATCGACCTGCTCGGCTTCCTGATCGCCCAGCAGGCGGCCGCGCCGCCGGCCGGCCGGGTGCGGCTGTCCTGGCAGGGCGCGGTGTTCGTCGGCCCGCAGGCGGCGGGCGAGGCCGGCCTGCTGAGCCTGCAGCTGCATCGCAGCGTGCCGCAGCCGTTCATCTGGCCGGCGCGGATCAGCCATGTCGACGGCGAGGAACGCCACGCCCGCTTCGCGCCGTTCGGCGACGCGCTGCAGACGGCGCTGGAACGCCACGTCTTCCTGCGCCATCGCCGCGCCATCGCCGGCCACCGGCGCGGCGGCAGCTGAGCCGGCGGCGCTGGCGATAGACTGCGGCGCACCGTTCGCCCGTCTGCCTGCCGCCGCGCCATGCGCCTAGTCCTCGCCGATCCACAGCCGCTGGTCCGTGCCGGCATCCGCCGTCTCTGCGAGACGCTGGCCGGCACCGAGGTGGTTGGCGAGACCGGCGACGGCCAGCAGCTGCTGGAACTGGTTGCGCGGCAGTCGCCGGATCTGGTGCTGCTGGAGCTGCAGCTGCCGAGCCTGAACGGCATCGACGCGATCCAGCAGATCCGCCGCCATTACCCGGCGACCTCGGCGATGGTGCTGTCGGCGCGCGCGGAAAGCTCGCAGGTGCGGGCGGCGCTGAAGGCCGGCGCGGTCGGCTACCTGTCCAAGCAGGGCGAGGCGGTGGAACTGGAACTGGCGTTGAAGGCCGCCGAGCGCCGGCAGATCTACCTGAGCCCCGGCATCGCCCACAGCGTGGTCGGCCCGCGCAAGTCGGCCCGCGCCGAAGACAGCGTGACCCTGCCGCGCCGCCAGCAGCAGGTGCTGAGCCTGATCGCGCGCGGCAAGTCGACCAAGGAAATCGCCAACCTGATGGGCATCAGCGCCAAGACCGTCGAAACCCATCGGGCGCGGATGATGGACGCGCTGGGCCTGTATGGCACCAATGCGCTGATGCGCTACGCGATCCGCACCGGCCTGGAAGGCGCTGAAGGCTGAAGGGGGCCTGACCGGGAGGGCTGACGCGCCGGCGTCGTCGGATCGCGCTGAGCCGCCCGGGCCGCCCCAGACCGGCCTTGACCGTCGCCGACCGGCCCGACGCAGTCGCCGCAGACGCGGATTCCGAACCTGTCCAAATCCTGTACATCGACCAGCGAGGGCAATTTCCGGACCAGTGGCGGGTGCCCCGATCAGCTTTTGACGTTTGTCAGGATTTTGCTGACAAGCAGTCAGGAAAAAACGGATTGGGCGGACTCGGCCGTTCAACAAAGATGCTTCCACCAGATCAGGCGCAAGCCAGCGCACAGGGGAGCAGACATGAAAGCAACGACGCGGATGGGTGTTTCGCAGAACGTCGCACTGACGCCGCAACTCCTTCAATCCATTCGACTTCTCCAGCTGTCGGCGATCGAGCTGGAGCAGGAGGTCGAGTCCGCCCTGGAAGGCAATGTGCTGCTCGAGCGCGACGAATCGGCGATCCCGACCGCAGCCGGCGCCGAAGCACCGTCGCCGCAGCTGGCCGACCCCGCGCCGCAGGCGGCCGACTCCACCGAAGCCCCGGTGTCCGGCTGTGACACCGCCGCCATCGAGCGGGTCGACGCCGACTACGACTGGTCGAGCGCCGAAGCCTGGTCCGGCGGCGAGCCGGGCGAAGATGGCGAGCCGCTGGAAGCGCGTCGCGCCGCCGCGCCGATCGAGGACACCCGGGTCGCCGCGCTGGAGCAGCTGGAACTGGTGATCACCTCGCCGCGCGAATGGCAGCTGGCGGTGGCCATCATCGAAGTGGTTGACGACAACGGCTACCTGGAAGTCTCGCTGGACACCCTCCTCAGCCAGCTGCCGGCGGAGTGGCAGGTGTCGATGGCCGAACTCGAAGCGGCGCTGCGCACCGTGCAGGGCGTGGAGCCGACCGGTTTCGCGGCCCGCGATCTGCGCGAATGCCTGCTGCTGCAGCTGGAAGCCGTGAAGGCCGGCACGCCGGGCAAGAACCTCGCGGAAACGCTGGTTGCCGACCATCTGGAACGGGTCGCGGCCCGCGATTTCGCCAACCTGCGCAGCGAACTGGGTGCCACCGAGGCGAAGCTGATCGCGGCGATGGAGCTGATCCGCACGCTGGACCCGAAGCCGGGCGCCTCGCGCATCGAGCCGGCCCAAGCCGTGGTGCCGGATCTGATCGTCAGCGGCGTCGCTGGCGCCTGGAAGGTCGAGCTGAACCCGGTGAACCTGCCGAAGCTGCGCATCAACGGCCAGTACGAACGGATGATGAGCGCCAACGCTGCCAGCCACAAAGGCATGAAGGACCAGCTGCAGCAGGCGCGCTGGCTGGTGCGCGGCCTGGAGATGCGCCACGAGACGCTGCTCAAGACCGCCCGCGTGGTGTTCGAGCGGCAGCGCGAATTCCTGAAGCGCGGCGAGGAAGGCATGCTGCCGCTGACCCTGCGCGAAGTTGCCGACGCGATCGCCATGCACGAATCCACCGTCTGCCGCGTCACCTCCAGCAAGTTCGTCGCCACGCCCTGGGGCGTGTACCCGATGAAGGCGTTCTTCCCGAGCCAGATCCAGGGCACCGAGGCCGACACCTCGGGCATCGCGGTGCGGGCGATGATCCGTCGCATCGTCGACGGCGAGAAGGCCGGCGCGCCGCTCTGCGACGGCGCGATCGCCGCGATCCTGGCCCGCAACGGGGTGCGGATCGCCCGCCGGACCATTGCCAAGTACCGCGAAGCCATGAAAATTGCACCGGCCAAGGAACGCAAGCTCAACGCGGCGCGGGTTGCCGTCAGAATGGCGGGATGAAGCCATCGTCGCCGCAAGGCGCATGCAGCCCGCCAGCGCGGGCCGGGGATACGAGGAAGATGAATACGGTTCGAACGCTCCTGGTTGACGACAACGAGGCCTTTCTGGTGCTGGCCCGCCACCTGCTGGCCTCGGTGCCGGAAATCAGCGTCGTCGGCCTCGGGCACGATGGCTACGACGCCGTCCGGCTGGCCGAGGAACTGCGGCCCGACCTGATCCTGATGGACCTGTCGATGCCCGGCATGGGCGGCCTGCAGGCGACCCGGCTGATCAAGGCCCAGGACGCGCCGCCGCGCATCCTGATCGCCAGCCATTACGACGACGCCGAACACCGCGAGCACACCGCGCAGGCTGGCGCCGACGGCTTCATTTCCAAGCACGACTACGAACACCGGATCGCCGAATACGTGCGCGCCAACATGTCGCAGGGCGACGCCGACGCGGAGGGCAGCGCGCATGGCTGAGTCGCGCGTGCTGGTGATCGACGGCGACGACCAGAACGCCGCGTCGCTGGCGTCGATCCTGCAGTTCATCGATTTCATTCCGGTCTGCGTGCCGTCGGCCGCTGCGCTGAAGCTGGCCGAGCGCCGGCCGCAGGAATGGCTGGCCGTGATCATCGGCCAGGAGGCCGACGGCGCCGCGCTGAGCCGCTTCGTTGAATGGCTCAAGCGCGATCGCCACCATCCGCCGCTGCTGGTGTCGCCGAATCGCCAGGAAGCGCTGTGCGAGCAGTTCGGCCTCGACCGCAGCGCCTGCTTCGCGCTCGACCAGCCGGTGCGCTACGCGCAGCTGAACGATCTGCTGCGCCGCGCCGGCCTGGTCCGCATGGACCAGGAAGCGGCGGCGACCCGGCTGATCGGACCGACCGGCAACTCCGCGCCGATCCGCAAGGTGCGGCGGATGATCGAGCAGGTGGCCGGTCATGACACCACCGTGCTGGTCACCGGCGAATCGGGCACCGGCAAGGAAGTGGTGGCCCGTGCCGTGCACGAGCAATCCAATCGCCGCGACAAGCCGTTCGTGGCCGTCAACTGCGGCGCCATTCCCAGCGAGCTGCTGGAATCGGAGCTGTTCGGGCACGAGAAGGGCGCGTTCACCGGCGCGATCACCTCGCGCAAGGGCCGTTTCGAGATGGCCGACGGCGGCACGCTGTTCCTCGACGAGATCGGCGACATGACCCTGCCGATGCAGGTGAAGATCCTGCGCGTGCTGCAGGAGCGCACCTACGAGCGGGTCGGCTCCAATCGCAGCATGCGCTGCGAGGTGCGGATCATCGCCGCCACCCACCGCAATCTCGAGGACAACATCGTCAAGGGCAGCTTCCGCGAGGACTTGTTCTATCGTCTGAACGTGTTCCCGATCGAGATGCCGGCGCTGCGCGAGCGGCTCGAAGACCTGCCGCTGCTGATCGACGACCTGATCGACGCGATGCGCCGCAACGGCCACGGCTCGGTGCGGCTGTCGCCGGATGCCGTGCACGCGCTGCGCGCCTACCACTGGCCGGGCAATGTCCGCGAGTTGTCGAACCTGATCGAGCGTCTGGCGGTGCTGCATCCGCACGCCGTGGTCGGCGTTGCCGAACTGCCGGCGCGCTACCGCCAGAACATCCCGATTCCGGCGCCAGTGCCGCAGCCGCTGTCGGTACCGGCCGTGGCCGAGGAAGACCTGCAGCCGATCGTCGTCAACGGCCGCGCCAGCAGCAGCGGCAGCATCGCCGCGTCGTCGGCCTCGCTGGCATCGGCCGGCGGCTTCACGGCGGTCTCCAGCCTGCCGCCGCTGGCTGCGGCGTCGACGGCGTATTTCCCGGCCGGCGCCGCCCAGCTGCCGCCGGATGGCGTGAACCTCAAGGATCACATCGAAACCATCGAACTGGCGCTGATCAAGCAGGCGCTGGCGCAGTCGTCCGGCGTCGTCGCCCACGCCGCCAAGCTGCTCAACACCCGGCGCACGACGCTGGTCGAAAAGCTGCGCAAGTACGGACTGCAGCGCGACGACGGCAGCGATCCGGAGTCGGCGACGCTGTAAGGCCTCGACGCGCCGCGCCCTTGTCATCGCCGGTCAGGCGGTGACGAGGCGCAGCGGGGCATGGTTGATCAGTAGTTCGGCGCTGGCCGCCGTGACTCGCCGGCCGGGTCATCGACCTCCGTGACGGCCGATGTCAGCCGTCAGCCTCCGGCGATCTCCCGCGAACCGGCTCGGCGCGCGCCGGCTGGCGACCGCCGGAGCGGGCTTCAGCCGCGCTTGCCCTGCTTGTCGCGATACATCAGCTGGTCGGCTTCGGCGATCAGCTGTTCAAGGCTCTCGCTGCTGTCCGGCGGGCAGGGCCGCAGACCGACGCTGAAGCCCAGCTGCGCTTCCAGGATCGGGTTGGCCGACAGTTCCTCGACGGCCCGCGTCAGCCGGTGGCGGATCGCGTCGACCTCGGCGCCGGTGTCGGGTGCGAACACGGCAAACTCGTCGCCACCCAGGCGCGCCACGATGTCGGTGGAGCGAAACACCTTCCGCAGCAGCATCGCGGCCAGCACGATGATGGCGTCACCGGCGGCATGGCCCAGCCGGTCATTGACGCCCTTCAGACCGTCGAGATCAACGAAGGCCAGCACGCAGGACGCGCCGCGCCGGCGGGCGCGGCCCAGTTCCGGCGCCGCCTGCAGATCGAAGCCGCGCCGGTTCAGCAGGCCGGTCAGCGGGTCGCTGATCGACTGCTGGCGGATATCCTCGTACTGGCGCGCGCGCTCGGTGTCGTCACTGGCGATGCTGCCGATGTAGCGACGGCCGAGGCTGTCGTGAAACGGAAAGCGGGTGACCTGCCAGCAGCGGGCCGTGCCGCTGGCGTCCTGCACGATCTCGACGCTGCGCTGCGGTTCGTGACCGCCGAGGATGTCCAGATCCTGCACGCGTGCGCGGGCCGCATCGTCGTGACCGAACAGCTCGAAGTCGGTCTTGTCCAGCGTGTCGATCGCGTGAAGGCCGAAGCGCTCGAACCAGTTGCGATTGGCCCAAACCAGCCGGCCGCGATCGTCCTTCAGCCAGGCGATGGTGTCGCTGCGATCCATGAAGGCGCGCAGCAGCAGGCTGTCGCGACGGATCAGATCGGACTCGGCGATGCGGAACTCGGCAGCCGACAGCTCAAGCTGCAGACGTGCGTTCTCGGCTTCCAGCGCGGCCAGGCGCGCCAGCGCAGGGTCGACGGCGGGCAGGCGATGGGCATCGGCAAGCGCAGCTGGGGAAAGTCGGGTCATCGGCATCGCGGGCACCAGGTCTGCAACGGAATGGGCGGCAGTCTGCGCGTTCGACTTCGTTCCCCGTCACCGACAATCCGTCTTTCACGACGGCCGGCAGCGATCCGCTGAAGCACGGCGGGCGGCGCTCCGGTGCGACGTAAATCCGTCGCCGAAACGGGGCCCGGATGGGGGTTTCGAGCCGGATTCCCGCGTGTTTGCGCGTGGAACAGGTCTTGCTCCCCGGCATGCAAACCCAGTCGGACCCGGCCATGAACTCCATCGACGTCAACCGCGTGCTGTCGCAGATCCGCACGTTGCAGGCCCAGGCCGGCAACCGTCCGGCCAGTGCGGCGGCGGCCGGCGCTCCGGCGGCGGAAGGCGCTGCCGCCAACGGCTTCAGCGGCCTGCTGAAGAACGCCGTCGATTCGGTCGCCAAGGCCCAGAACACGGCTGGAGACCTGCAGAAGAAATTCGAGCTGGGCGACCCGAACACCGATCTGGCCACCGTGATGCTGGCGACCTCGAAGTCGCAGGTGTCGTTCAAGGCGATGGTCGAGGTGCGCAACCGGATGGTGTCCGCGTACCAGGACATCATGAACATGCCGCTGTGATCTGAAGAACCCCTACGACCATGGCTGAAATCGCAGTTCAGGCGGGATTGGCGTCCCGCAAGCTCCAGGACCTTCCGGGCGTTCGCCAGCTGGTCGCGATCGCCGGCGTGGCGCTGGCGATCGCCGCCGGCATCACGCTGTTCTTCTGGGCCCAGAAGCCGAACCTGGCACCGCTCTATCCGAATCTGGGCGAGAAGGATTCCGCCGAAGTCGCCGATGCGCTGCGCGCCGCCGGCATCGAGTACCACCTGGACGCTGCTACTGGCAGCGTCACCGTGCCGGCCGACAAGCTGCATGAAGCGCGCCTGCGGCTGGCCTCGCAGGGCCTGCCGAAAGGTTCATCGCTGGGCATGGAGATGATCCGCGAGGAGCAGGGTTTCGGCACCAGCCAGTTCATCGAGACCGCGCGCTATCAGCTGGCGCTGGAAACCGAGCTGTCGCGGACCATCGGCAGCCTGATGGCGGTCAAGGGCGCACGTGTGCATCTGGCGCTGCCGAAGCCCTCGGCCTTTGCCCGCACCCGCGAGCAGGCCAGTGCCTCGGTGCTGCTGGAACTGCATCCGGGCCGGCAGCTGGAAGCCGGGCAGGTGGCGTCGATCGTCCACATGGTCGCGTCCAGCGTGCCGAACCTGCTGCCGTCGGCGGTCACCGTGATCGACCAGTACGGCCACCTGCTGACCAAGGACGGTGCCGACAGCGATGCCGATGCCTCCGCCGAGCAGTTCGCCTTCACGCGTCGCGTCGAAGCCGACTACGTGCGCCGCATCGAACAGCTGCTGGCGCCGATGATGGGCGCCGGCCGGGTCAGCGCGCAGGTCGCCGCCGATCTCGACTTCAGCGTCACCGAGGAAGCCCGCGAGGCCTACAACCCCAATCCGCAGGCGATCCGCAGCGAACAGACCAGCGAGGAAGCCAACCGCAACGGCAGCGGCACCCCGCCGCAGGGCGTGCCGGGCGCCACCTCCAACCAGCCGCCGAGCCCGGCCCAGGCCGTGCCGCTGAACACCGTCAACGGTCAGCCGGTGCCCGGCAGCGGCACGAGCGCCAGTGCCACGACGCCACCAACCAGCGAATCGCGCAGCGCCACCCGCAACTTCGAGCTGGACAAGACCGTCAGCCATACCCGGCGCGCGCCGGGCAGCGTCCGGCGGCTGTCGATCGCGGTGCTGGTCGACAACCTGCCGAAGGCCAACGACAAGGGCGTGATGGTGCCGACCGCGCTGAACGCCGATGAGCTGGCCAAGGTGCAGGCGCTGGTGCGCGAAGCGGTCGGCTTCGACGAGAAGCGCGGCGACACCGTGACCGTGCAGAACGCGCCGTTCATGCCGGCCGATGCGCTGGCCGAGATCGCGCCGCTGCCGATCTGGCAGCAGCCGGAAATGCGCGACTACGCGCGTCAGGGACTTGGCGCGCTGGTGGTGCTGCTGATCGCGCTGCTGGTGGTGCGGCCGATGCTGAAGAGCCTGATGTCGCCGGCCGCCGCGCCGCAGACCGTCGATGCGGTGCTGGAAACCATGGCCGAGCGGCGCGCGGTGGCCGCCGCCGCCGGCAACGAGCTGCCGGGCGAGGTCGCCGAAGACCGCCTGAGCCTGGGCACAAGTCCTGCACCGGAGGTGCCGAAGGTCTACGAGCAGAAGCTCGAAGTGGCCCGCGCCGCCGTCGCCCAGGACCCCAAGCGCGTCGCCCAGCTGGTCAAGAACTGGATCGGGAGTGAAGGATGAGTGCCGTTGCCAAGCAGGACATTCCGGGGCCCGAGCGCGCGGCGATCCTGCTGATGTCGCTCGGCGAGGCCGAGGCCGCCGAAGTGCTCAAGCACATGGGCGCCAAGGACGTGCAGAAGGTCGGCCAGGCGATGGCCACCTTGACCAACGTGTCGCGCGAGCGCGCCACCGAAGTGCTGGAAAGCTTCGTCACCGAACTCGATTCGCAGACCAGCCTCGGCGTCGGCGCCGACGACTACGTGCGCCGCGTGCTGGTCGGCGCGCTCGGCGAGGACAAGGCCAATGGTCTGATCGACCGCATTCTGCTGGGCCGCAATTCCAAGGGCCTGGAAGCGCTGAAGTGGATGGAAACCCGCGCCGTCGCCGATCTGGTCCGCAACGAACACCCGCAGATCGTCGCCATCGTGCTGGCCTATCTCGATCCCGACCAGGCGGCGGAAGTCGTCCAGCTGCTGCCGGAGCGGATGCGCACCGACGTGCTGATGCGCATCGCCAAGCTCGACGGCATCCAGCCGGCGGCGCTGAAGGAACTCGACGAGATCATGGAGCGCCAGTTCTCCGGCGGCTCCAACCTGAAGTCGTCGAGCGTCGGTGGCGTCAAGGTCGCGGCCAGCATTCTCAACCTGATGGATTCGGCGATCGAGTCGGCGATCACCTCCAGCATCGCCGCCGCCGACGAAGACCTCGGCCAGCGCATCCAGGACCTGATGTTCGTTTTCGACAACCTGGCCGATGTCGACGATCGCGGCATCCAGACCTTGCTGCGCGAGATCCAGACCGACCAGCTGGGCCTGGCGCTGAAGGGTGCGGATCCGAAGATCCGCGACAAGTTCCTGAAGAACATGTCCAAGCGCGCCGCCGACATGATGGTCGAGGACATGGAAGCCAAGGGCCCGGTGCGGCTGGCCGATGTCGAGGCCGCGCAGAAGGAGATCCTGGCCACCGCCCGCCGGCTCGGCGAATCCGGCGAGATCATGCTCGGCGGCAAGGGAGAATCCTTTGTCTGAAGCCTGCCCGCGTCCTGAGTCCGGAGTGCGCTGATGGCCGAAGCCGCCTACTGGTCTGCCGAAAGCCTCGGCACCGTGCAGCGCTGGGATCTGCCGGATTTCTCGCCGCCGCCGGTGGTCGAGCCGGTGCTGCCGCCGCACACCGCCGAACACTTCGACGAACTCGAACGCACCGCCTATGAAGACGGCTACGCCCGCGGCCATGCCGAAGGCCACGCCCAGGGTTACGGCGACGGTGCCGCCCGGGTGCGCGAACAGGCTGCCGCGCTGCGAGCGCTGTTCGATCACGCCGGGGCGCCGCTGAAGGCGCTCGACGCCGAGGTCGAACGGGCGCTGGTGGCGTTGGCGCTGGAAGTCGGCCGCCGGCTGGCCCAGGCCACCTTGCTGCAGTCGCCGGAGGCGGTCGCCGGCCTGATCCGCGAATCGCTCGGCGCGCTGGCGCAGCCAGCCCGCGACGCCCGCATCCACCTGCACCCGGCTGATGTCGAACTGGTGCGCGAAACGCTGGAACTGCCGGACGACTACGCCGGCTGGCGGCTGGTGGCGGACAAGGAGCTGATGCGCGGCGACTGCCTGATCGCCACCGATTCGGCGCGCGTCGACGCCCGGCTCGACAGCCGCGAAGCGGCCGTCGCCCAGGCGCTGCTCGGAGATCGCCGGTGAGCCTTGCCGCCGCCCGCGATGCCCGCCTGGTGCGCACGCTCGGCGCCGCCGCCGACCGCGTCGCCAACACTCGCAGCGTGATCGTCGAAGGCGTGCTCAAACGGGTCGTCGGCCTGACCCTGGAAGCGGTCGGCCTGCAGTCGCAGATCGGCAGCCGCTGTCGCGTGGTCAACGCCGATGGCGGCATGCTGGAAGCCGAAGTGGTCGGCTTCAGCGGCGATCGCACCTATCTGATGCCGACCGGCGAAATGGCCGGCCTCAAGCCCAATGCCCGGGTGATTCCGATGCAGCGGATGCCGCGGGTGCCGGTCGGCGACGGTCTGCTGGGCCGCGTCCTCGATTCCGAAGGCGAACCACTCGACGGCCTTGGCCATCTGCTCTGCGAGCGTCGGCCGGCCAGCCACACGCCGATCAACCCGCTGGCGCGGGCGCCGATCAAGGAGCCGCTGGATGTCGGCGTGCGCGCGATCAACGCGCTGCTGACTGTCGGCCGCGGCCAGCGGCTCGGCCTGTTCGCCGGCACCGGTGTCGGCAAGTCGACCCTGCTCGGCATGATGACCCGCTTCACGGCCGCCGATGTGATCGTCGTCGGCCTGGTCGGCGAACGCGGCCGGGAAGTGCGCGATTTCATCGACAACGCGCTCGGCCCCGAAGCGCTGAAGCGCGCCGTGGTCGTGGCCACGCCAGCGGACCGCTCGCCGCTGGCCCGCGTGCGCGGCGCCTGGCTGGCCACGCAGATCGCCGAAGCCTTCCGCGACCAGGGCAAGAACGTGCTGCTGCTGATGGATTCCTTGAGTCGCTACGCGCAGGCGCTGCGCGAGATCGGCCTGGCGGTCGGCGAGCCGCCGGCCACCCGCGGCTATCCGCCGAGCGTGTTCGCGCAACTGCCGAAGCTGGTCGAACGGGCCGGCAACGGCCTGCCGGGTGGCGGCTCGATCACTGCGTTCTACACCGTGCTCGCCGAAGGCGATGACCAGAACGACCCGATCGCCGACGCCGCGCGCGGCATCCTGGACGGTCATTTCGTGCTGTCGCGGGCGATCGCCGATGCCGGCATCTACCCGGCGATCGACATCGAGCAGTCGATCTCCCGCGTCGCCCACGAGGTCACGGCGCCGGAGCACCAGCGGCGCGCGCGCGCCTTCAAGCAGACGGTGTCGAGCTACCAGCGCAACCGCGACCTGATCAACATCGGCGCCTACAAGGCCGGTTCCGATCCCAAGGTCGATCAGGCGCTGGCGATGTGGCCGAAGCTCGAAGCCTTCCTGCGCCAGGACGTGCGCGAGCCGGCACTGTTTCCGGCCAGCCGCGATGCGCTGGCCGCCCTGTTCCCGTAAACCCCGAACCTGCCGATGAGCCTGTCCAAGAGCCGTCTCGAACTGCTGCACCGCGTGGCCGAACGCAACGAGCAGCAGGCGCTGGCCGCGCTGCGGGCCGCCGAAGCCCGGCAGGCCGAAGCGGCGTCGCTGCAGGACGAACTGCGCCGCTATCTCGACGACTACCAGGCGCGGCCGGTCGGCGTGCCGAACCCGCTGCTGCTCGACAACCAGCGGCAGTTCCTGGTCAAGCTCGATACCGCGCTGCGCGCGCAGGCGACGGCGGTCGATACCGCCAGCCAGCGGGTGGCGGTGGCGCGCGAAGCCTGGCTGGCGACGCGCCGCGAGCTGCGCATCAGCCTGCTGCTGCAGGAGCAGGGCGCGGCCGAGGACCGGCGGCTGGCCGATCGCCGCAGCCAGAAGGAAACCGACGAATTCGCGCTGAACCGCCACCTGGCCCACGGAGCCCCGCAGCCATGACCGCCGCCCTTGCCGCTATTGCCCCGGGCAGCGCCCGCGACCTTCGCCGCTGCAAGGCCGGCGACGCGGCCGATACCGACAGCGCGCCGTTCGCGAGCCTGCTCGGCAGCGAGCCGGCCGGCGCCGCACCCGCCAAGTCACCGGAGAAGTCCGCCGCCAAGGACGCGCCCGAAGACCCTGAGAGCCGCGACGCCAGCGACCCGGCCGACGGCGCGTCGGCGCTGCCGGCTTGGCTGCTGGCGCTGCGCGAGCCGCCGCCGCCCGCGACCAGCGGCGATCCGCTTGCGGCCGAAGGCGCGCTTGAGGACGGCGGCCTGCTGGCCGGTGCCGCGGCCGCTTCGGGTCCTGGCTCAGCGCTCGGTTCGGGCGCGGGCATGAGCCTCGACGAGCTGCGGGCGCTGAAAGGCGCGCCGGGCACCACGCCGCCGACCCAGACGCCGCCGCTGCCGACGGTCGCCGAAGCCGGTGCGGCAGCGGCCGCCGATACGCCGATCGGCGACGGCGCGTTCGCCCTGCCGTCGACGGTGGCGACCGGGGCGACGGCAGACCTGAGCCTCGACGCCCAGCAGAGCGCGGCGCTGGACGCCGCGCTGGCCCGGGTCGATGCCGGCAGCGCCGCCACCAGCCTGCCGGCGGCGGTGGCGGTCGACCGCGCGGCATCACCGGCGCTGGCCAGTGCGCCAGCGACGGCCGATCCGGCGGCGGCAGGCGCCCCGAACAGCGCGCTGGGCGGTGGTCTCGCCGACGCCGTCGATGCCTTCGGCGAGCCGCTGTCGCTGCAGGGGCACGATGCGGCGCTGCGGCTGGGCGAGCGGCTGCGCTGGCTGCGCGATTCCGGCGTGCAGGAAGCCCGGCTGCAGCTGCATCCGCGCGAACTGGGCAGCGTCGACATCCGCATCCGCATCGAAGGGCAGGGCGCGTCGGTGTGGTTCGGGGCCGATCATCCCGGCGCCCGGGCGGCGCTGGAAGCCAGCTTGCCGCAGCTGCGCGACCGGCTGGCCGGCGAAGGCCTGCAGCTGGCCCAGGCCTCGGTCGGCAGCCAGACGGCCGATCCCGGCGCCGGGCAGCCGCAGGGCGAGCGCGGCCGGTCGACGCCTTGGGCCGGCTTCGGCAACGGTGGCGACGACGCGGCCGCCGCGCGGTCATCGGTGGGATCGCAGCCGGCAGTGACGGGCCTTGCCCAGCGCCTCGGGCGCGGCCTGATCGACCGCTACGCCTGAGCGCTGACCACGGCGTCCGCCGCTACGGCGCGACGCAGATTTGACGCGCGGCCTGCCCCGGCGCGGCGAGAACAGGTCTTGCAACCCGCCCGGTGACAGGGGCGGACCACGGTCCTTCCCGCCGATCCGGAGGGCCGATGCCGAAGTCGATTTCCCAGTTCCTGAGCCAGCTGCGCGGCTTCGCGGGCAGCCGTGGCATGGCCGCTGGCATGGGCGCGCCGCTGATGCTGATGATCATCCTGGCGATGATCGTGGTGCCGCTGGCGCCGGTGGTGCTGGACCTGCTGTTCACCTTCAACATCGCGCTGGCCATCGTCATTCTGATGGCCGTGGTCTACGTGATGCGGCCGCTGGAATTCAGCGCTTTCCCGACCGTGCTGCTGCTGGTCACCCTGCTGCGGCTGGCGCTGAACGTGGCCTCCACCCGCGTGGTGCTGCTGCACGGCCACCAGGGCGGCGCGGCCGCCGGCCACGTGATCGAAGCCTTCGGCAACTTCGTGATCGGCGGCAACTACGCGATCGGCTTCATCGTCTTCGTGATCCTGACCCTGATCAATTTCATGGTCGTCACCAAGGGTGCCGAGCGCGTCTCGGAAGTGTCCGCGCGCTTCGTGCTCGATGCGCTGCCCGGCAAGCAGATGGCGATCGACGCTGATCTCAATGCCGGATTGTTGACGCGCGAGGAAGCCAAGCACCGCCGCGAGGAAGTGCGCGAGGAAGCGGACTTCTACGGCTCGATGGACGGCGCCTCGAAGTTCATTCGCGGCGACGCCATCGCCGGCATCCTGATCCTGTTCATCAACATCGTCGGCGGCCTGTTCATCGGCATGCTGAGTCACGGCCTGCCGTTCGCGGCGGCGCTGAAGAACTACACGCTGCTGACCATCGGCGACGGTCTGGTCGCCCAGATCCCGAGCCTGCTGATGTCGACCTCGGTGGCGATCCTGGTCACCCGCATGTCGAAGTCCGGGCAGATGGGCACCCAGGTGATGACCCAGGTGTTCGCCGAACCCAAGGTGCTCGGCGTCACCGCCGGCGTGCTGGGTTTGATCGGCGTCATTCCGGGCATGCCGAACCTGGTGTTCCTGAGCCTCGCCTGCATCTGCGGCGGTGTGGCCTGGGTGGCCGCGCAGCGGGTGAAGAAGAAGGCGGCGAGTGCCGCCAATCCGCCGCCGGCCGTGGCCAGCGCGCCGGCCGAGCTGGGCTGGGATGACGTCACCCAGGACGATCCGCTGGGTCTGGAAGTGGGTTATCGGCTGGTGCCGCTGGTCGACGCCAAGCAGGGCGGCGAGCTGATGGCGCGGATCAAGGGCGTGCGCAAGAAGCTGACCCAGGAGCTGGGCTTTCTGATCCAGCCGGTGCACATCCGCGACAACCTCGAACTGCAGCCGTCGAGCTACCGCATCACCCTGCACGGCGTGCCGATCGGTTCCGGGCAGGTCTATCCGGACCGCGACATGGCGCTCAATCCGGGCCGGGTGTTCGGCACCGTCGAAGGCATCCATGCCAAGGACCCGACCTTCGGCCTGGATGCCGTCTGGATCGAGCGCGGTGCCCGCGACCACGCCCAGACGCTGGGCTACACGGTGGTCGATCCAGCCACGGTGATCGCCACCCACCTGTCGCAGATCGTCAAGGACCACGCCCACGAACTGCTCGGCTTCGACGAGGCGCAGGCGCTGCTCAACGCGTTGGCCAAGAGCGCGCCGAAGCTGGTCGAGGACCTGGTGCCGAAGAGCCTGAGCCTGGCCGTGTTCGTGCGCGTGCTGCAGACGCTGCTGGCCGAGCGGGTCGGGCTCAAGAACCTGCGCGGCATCGCCGAGGCGCTGGCGGAAGCGGCTCCGCGCAGTCAGGAACCCGTCGTGCTGGCGGCGGCGGTGCGGGTCGCGCTGTCTCGTCAGATTGTTCAGGAAATCAATGGTATGGAGCCGGAACTGCCGGTGCTGACGCTGGCGCCTCAGCTGGAACGCGTCCTGCAGGACAGCGTGCAGGGAGGTGGTGCCGTGCTGGAACCGGGACTGGCGGAACGGATGCATCAGTCGCTGACCGAGCAGGTCCGGCGGCAGGCCCAGTCCGGGCAGCCGGCGGTGCTGCTGGTGGCCGCCAACCTGCGGCCCTGGCTCGCCAAGTTCACCCGCCAGTCGCTGCCTGACCTCCACGTGCTGGCCTACAACGAAGTGCCGGACAGCAAGCAGATTCGCCTGATCGGTGCGGTGTCCTGAGCACACGCCCCGACGCTTTCGACGGAGTCGACGCAACATGAAGATCAAGCGGTTCATCGGCAGGAACATGCGGGAAGCGATCCGCATGGTGCGCGAGGAACAGGGGCCGGATTCGGTGATCCTGTCGAATCGCCGCGTGCCCGGCGGCATCGAGGTGGTGGCGGCCGTCGACTATGACGAGGCGCTGATGCAGGCCAGCCTGCGCCGCCCGGCCGAGCCGGCAACGGCAGCCGCGCCGCAGCCGGAAGCGGAAGCCGAGCGGCTGCCGCCGAGGCCGCCGGTGGCGCCGCATCCGCTGGCTCATCCGCCGGTCGATCGTCTGCTGGCCGAGTTCGGCGAGCCGGACGCGGTTCCGCACAGCCCGTCGCGGCCATCGGCCGCCGCCGGCAACCAGGCGGCCAGCCTGGTCCACGCGGTGTCGGGCGCCCATGCGATGGCAGCCGCGCCGTCGGGCGAGTTCCTGGAACTGCAGCGGACCATGAGCCAGGAGCTGGGCGGCATGCGCCGGATGATCGAGGAGCAGCTCGCCGGGCTGGCCTGGAACGAGCTGCGCCGCAACCGCCCGCAGCGCTATGCGGTGCTGAAGACGCTGACCGATCTCGGCCTCGATGCGCCGCTGGCGCGCGAGATCGCCGATGCGCTGCCCGACGCCACCAGCGACGAGCGCGCCCGTTTCCTGCCGCTGGGCCTGCTGGCCCGGCGCATTCCGGTGGCGCGCGAGGACCTGATCCTGGAAGGCGGTGTGATCGCACTGGTCGGTCCGACCGGCGTCGGCAAGACCACCACGATCGCCAAGCTTGCCGCCCGCTATGCCGAACGCCACGGCCTGCGTGACATCGCGCTGGTGGCGATGGACCACTACCGGATCGGCGCTGCCGAACAGCTCTACACCTACGGCCGCCTGCTCGGCGTGCCGGTCTACACGGCGACACCGCAGCAGAGCCTGCGCGACGTGCTGACCCGCCTCGGTGATCGCCGGCTGGTGCTGATCGACACCGTCGGCATGAGTCCGCGCGACCACAACCTGCGGCAGCAGATCGAGATGCTGGCGGCGGCCAGTCCGCGGCTGAAGTTCTGGCTGACGATGTCGGCCACCAGCCAGTCGCACGATCAGGATGAGGTGATCCGCCGCTTCAGCGGGACCAGCGGCGACGGCGGCGACAGCCGGCTGGCCGCCTGCGTGATCTCCAAGCTCGACGAAACCACGCGGATCGGCGGCGCGCTGAGTGCCGCGATCCGCCACCGCCTGCCGCTGGCCTATGTCACCGACGGCCAGCGGGTACCCGAAGACCTCCAGATTGCCCGCGCCGATGGCCTCGTGATCCGCGCCCAGCAACTGGCCCGCAACGCCCCGATGGAACTGGACGACGACACCATGGCCCTGCGCTTTGCACCCCGTCTCGATGCGGCAACCACCACCGGAGCCCAGGTCCATGGCTAAGGCCCAGAACCCGGTGCTCGACCAGGCCGACGGCCTGCGCCGTCTGAAGCCGCCGTCGCCGGTCCGCGTGATCGCGGTGACCAGCGGCAAGGGCGGCGTCGGCAAGACCAATGTCTCGGTGAACCTGGCCGTGGCGATGGCCGGCAACGGCAAGCAGGTGATGCTGCTCGACGGCGACCTGGGCCTGGCCAACATCGACGTGATGCTGGGCCTGCAGCCGAGCTACAACCTGGCGCATGTGCTGGAAGGCAAGTGCCGCCTCGAAGACACGCTGATGTTCGGCCCGAACGGCGTGATGATCGTGCCGGCGTCCAGCGGCAAGCGGCACATGGCCGAGCTGTCGCCGGTCGAGCATGCCGGCCTCGTGCAGGCGTTCTCGGAACTGAGCAGGCCGCTCGACGTGCTGATCGTCGACACCGCCGCCGGCATCGCCGATTCGGTGATCACCTTCAGCCAGGCCTCGCAGGAAATCATCGTCGTGGTCACCGGCGATCCGACCTCGCTGACCGACGCCTACGCGCTGATCAAGGTGCTGAACCGCGATCACGGCATCAGCCGCGTACAGGTGCTGGCCAACATGGTCCGCGATGCCGGCGAAGCACAGAGCGTCTACGAAAGCTTGCGCCGCGTCGCCGAGCGCTTCCTCGACATCACCTTGAGCTTCGTCGGCGGCATTCCGCACGACGAATGGCTGAAGCGTGCCGTGCGCCGCCAGCGCGCGGTGGTCGAGGCCTATCCGAACTGCCCGGCCTCGGAAGCCTTCCGCCAGCTGGCCCGCAAGGCCGACAGCTGGGGCATGCCGGCCGGCGCCCGCGGCAATCTCGAATTCTTCGTCGAGCGGCTGGTCAATGCGCCGGTATCGCCGCTGCCCGCCGCGCTGCTCAACGGCCCGTCGATGGCCGGGGCGGTGCTGTCATGACCGCGATGCCGCCCGTGAAGGCCTATGCCCGCACCGTGGCCGCTGCCGACGAGGCGCGGCTGGTGCGCGAGCACCTGGAGCTGGTCAAGCGCATCGCCTGGCATCTGGCCGCGCGGCTGCCGGCGTCGGTGGACATCGACGATCTTGTGCAGGCCGGCGTCATCGGCTTGATCGAGGCCGCGCGCCACTACTGCGGCGATCGCGGCGCCAGCTTCGAGACCTACGCCGGCATCCGCATTCGCGGCGCGATGGTCGACGAGCTGCGCCGGGGCGACTGGGCGCCGCGCTCGGTGCACCGGCGGATGCGCGACGTCTCGGCCGCGATCCGCGCCATCGAACAGGATTCCGGCCGCGAGGCCCGCGATGCCGAGATCGCCGAGAAGATCGGCGCTTCCTTGAGCGAGTACCACGAGATCGTCCGCGACGCGACGCAGTGCCAGGTGCTGTCGATGCATGCCGCCGGCCGCGACGACGACGAGGACCGCGATTTCGAGGTCGCCGATCCCGGCGCCACGCCGTACGACGAGATCGAGCGCGCCGCCTTCATGACCGCGCTGACTGCCGCCATCGGCGAACTGCCGGAGCGCGAGAAGCTGGTGATGAGTCTGTACTACGACGACGAGCTGAACCTGCGCGAGATCGGTGAGGTGCTGGACGTCACCGAATCGCGGGTCTGCCAGCTGCACGGCCAGGCGCTGCTGCGCCTGCGCGCCCGCCTGGCCGAATGGCGCGATGCCCGCGATGGCAAGGCCCCGACCCCGCGCAACGAAACCCGCACGCGCAAGCCGCGCGCCGCTGCTGCACCCGCCCTTTCAACCGCCGCCTGACTCCGCGAGCCCCGAACGATGGACAAGAACCTCCGCATTTTGATCGTCGATGACTTCTCGACCATGCGCCGCATCGTCAAGAACCTGCTCGGCGACCTTGGCTTCACCAACACCGCCGAAGCCGACGACGGCAAGACCGCCTGGCCGATGCTGCAGGCCGGCGGCTTCGACTTCGTGGTCACCGACTGGAACATGCCGGGCATGACCGGCATCGACCTGCTGCGGGCGATCCGCAGCGACGACAAGCTGAAGGGCCTGCCGGTGCTGATGGTCACCGCCGAAGCGCAGCGCGACCAGATCATCGAGGCCGCCAAGGCCGGCGTGAACGGCTACATCATCAAGCCGTTCACCGCCGTCACGCTGAAGGAAAAGCTCGACAAGATCTTCCAGCGCTTCGAGGCGGCGGCGTAATGGCCGCCGTGGTGGTCAACATCAACGCGCGCTCGGCCGAGCGCGAAGCCGCGCCGTCGATCCCCGATCGCGCCGAGTACGTCAACCGCCTGCGCGAGATCCTGTCGGCGCTGGAGGCCGACGACCAGGCGCTGTTCGAATCGCGGCTGAACCAGCTGATGCGGCTGCGCGAGGACGGCCTGTTCGTCAACCTGGCCAAGCTGACCCGCGAGCTGCACCAGGCGGTCAAGGATCTGAACTTCGACGAACGCCTGCAGCAGCTGGCCGGCAGCGAGATTCCCGATGCCTGCGTGCGGCTCGACTACGTGGTCAAGATGGGCGAGGACGCGGCCCACAAGACGCTGGATGTCTGCGACGACAGCCGTGCGCTGGTCGATCGCCTGAACGGCTGCATCGGCACGCTGGACACGCTGCGCGAGCGGCTGCCGACGGTCGCGCCGCTGCCGATCAAGGGCCTGACCCTGGCCAACGACATCGAGCGCGTCGAACAGACGATGCGCGAGATCGGCGGCCAGCTGCGCAGCAACTTCTCGACCATCGCCCAGGCCCAGGAATACCAGGACCTGTCCGGCCAGGTGATCCGCCGGGTGATCGCGCTGGTGCACAACATCGAAGGCGCGCTGATCAAGCTGCTGATGGCGACCAACGAAGGCGTGCGCGGCCCGTCGACGGCCAGCGCGGTGACCGCCGGCGAACTGGCCGGGCCCACGGTGCCGGGACTCGGCAGCGGCGGCCAGAGCCAGCAGGACGCCGACAGCCTGCTCGCCGAACTGGGCTTCTGAGCCACGCCGCTACCCGAACTTCCCTCCGAGCACGCCATGAGCGCCAGTAACAACGGGATCGATGACGATATCCGGGCAGACTTCCTGACCGAGGCCGGCGAACTGCTGGACCGGCTGGGCGAGCAGCTGGTCGAGCTGGAACGCAATCCGCAGGACCGCGAGCTGCTGAACGCCGTGTTCCGCGCCTTTCACACGGTCAAGGGCGGCGCCGGCTTCCTGGCGCTGACCCACATGGTCGAGCTGTGCCATATCGCCGAGGAAGTGTTCGGCGTGGTGCGCGCCGGTGGCCGGCCGATGACGCCGGAGCTGATGGACGCGACCATGCAGTCGCTCGACCAGCTGGTGTCGATGATGGCCGAGGTGGCCGCCGGCCATGATCCGTCGCCGGCGCCGGCCGCGCTGCTGGCAGCGCTGAAGGCGCAGACCTCGGCGCCGCCGGCATCGGCTGCTGCTGCTGCCGTCGCGCCGGTGCCGGCCGAGGCCGCGCCCGCCGCGAAGCCGAAGGCAAAGCGGGTCCGCAAGCCGAAAGCAGCTGCGGCAAGCGGTAGCGATCTGATCAGCGAGGACGAATTCGAGGCCTTGCTCGACCAGCTGCATGGCGGCAAGCCGCCCGGCGTCGATACGCCCGCCACGCCCGCCCAGCCGGCCGCCGAGATGAGTCTGGAGGACGAGTTCGAGAAGCTGCTCGACCAGCTGCATGGCGGTGCCGCGCCGGGCATGACGGCACCCGCGCCGCCAGCGGCCGCGCCCGCGACGCCGCTGCGCGAGCCGGCGCTGCCGGCCGGGCCCGCCGCCGCTGCGCCGGCAGCGGAAACCACGGTGCGGGTCGATACCGTGCGCCTCGACCAGATGATGAATCTGGTCGGCGAGCTGGTGCTGGTGCGCAACCGCCTGAAGACTTTGCGGGCCCGCAATGCCACGCCCGAGGCGTACGCCAAGAGCGTCGGCGAGCTGGATCACATCACCCGCAGCCTGCAGGCAGCGGTGATGAAGATCCGCATGCAGCCGATCAGGAAGGTGTTTTCCAAGTTCCCGAAGCTGGCCCGCGATGTCGCCCGTGGCCTCGGCAAGCAGGTCGATGTCGAACTGATCGGCGAGGACACCGATCTCGACAAGAACCTGGTCGAGGCGCTGGCCGATCCGCTGGTGCACATGGTCCGCAACTCGGTCGACCACGGCATCGAGCTGCCGCAGGTGCGTGCCGCCGCCGGCAAGCCGGCGACCGGCAAGCTGCTGCTGTCGGCCGAGCAGCAGGGCGACCACATCCTGATTTCGGTGCGCGACGACGGTGCCGGCATCGACCCCGAGAAGCTGCGCCGCAAGGTCGTCGAGAAGGGGCTGATGGACCCGTCGCAGGCCGCCAAGCTGACCAGCGACGAATGCCTGCAGCTGGTGTTCATGGCCGGCTTCTCGACCAAGGAACAGGTGTCCGACCTGTCCGGACGTGGCGTCGGCATGGATGTCGTGAAATCCAAGATCACCGGCTTGAACGGCAGCGTGGTGATCGAATCGAAGGTGGGCCAGGGCTCCTGCGTGAAGCTGCGCGTGCCGCTGACCCTGGCAATCCTGCCGGCGCTTATGGTGTCGGTCGGCAACCGCCTGCTGGCGCTGCCGCTGGCCGATGTCTTCGACGTCTTCGCGCTCGACGAAACCCGGCTGCGCCGGCTCGACCACTGGCAGGCGCTGCTGTACCGCAACTCGACGCTGCGGCTGGTCGATCTGCAGGCCTGGAGCGGTGCCGGCCAGCCGCCGCCCGGCGAGCACGGCGATGCGCCGCGCCACGTGGTGGTGGCGCAGGCGCACGGCGAGCGCTACGGCTTCATCGTCCATTCGGTGAAGGCGCGCGAGGAAGTGGTGATCAAGCCGCTGGGCCTCGGTCTGCGCGGCCTCGCCGGGCTGGCCGGCGCGACGGTGACCGGCGAGGGCCGGGTGGCGCTGATCGTCGACTTCCCGGGCCTGGTGCGGGCCTGGTCGTCCGGCCTGCACGGCATCGCACTGTACTGACCCGCGGCCGGCGCTGACCCATGGATCTGCTGAGCATCATCGGCTTCGTGCTGGCGGCGGTCGCGATCGTCGGCGGCTCGATCCTGAAAGGCTCCGGCGTCGCCGCGCTGTGGGGGCCGGCGGCGTTCGTGATCGTCATCGTCGGCACGCTGGCGGCGATCACCGTGCACACGCCGATGGCCACCTTCAGGCGCGGCATGCAGATGGCGAAGTGGGTGTTCCAGCCGCCGCACGAGGATGGCCGGGCGCTGATCGCCCGGATCGTCGAATGGAGCAACAGCGCCCGCAAGCAGGGCCTGCTGGCGCTTGAGGGCGCGGTCGATGCCGAGACCGATCCGTTCATCCGCAAGGGTCTGCAGATGCTGGTCGACGGTGCCGAGCCCGACGTCATCCGCACGACGCTGGAAGTGCAGGTGTCGACCCGCGAACACTTCGACCTGGCCGGCGCCAAGGTCTGGGAAAGCATGGGCGTGTACGCGCCGACGCTCGGCATCATCGGCGCGGTGATGGGCCTGATGGCTGTGATGCAGAACCTGGCTGATCCCTCCAAGCTCGGCCACGGCATTTCGGCGGCGTTCGTCGCCACCATCTACGGCATCGCCAGCGCCAACCTGTTCTTCCTGCCGATCGCCTCCAAGCTCAAGGCCGCCGTGGCCGCCCAGGTGCGCACGCAGGAAATGATCATCGAAGGCCTGATCGCGATTTCCAACGGCGAGAACCCGAGGAACATCGAGGTCAAGCTGTCCGGCTTCCTGCACTGAGGCGCCCGGCCATGGCCCGCCGCCGCAGCCACGAGGAACACAGCAACCACGAAGCCTGGGCGATTCCCTATGGCGATCTGGTGACCCTGCTGCTGGCGCTGTTCGTGGTGCTGTACTCGATGTCCTCGGTCAACGAGGGCAAGTACCGGGTGCTGTCCGATTCGCTGAACGAGGCCTTCGGCGGCCGGCCGCGCAGCCCTTCGCCGATCCAGATCGGCGACAACCCGCAGCACGGCGCGGTGCCGACGCTGGTCAGCCTGCTGCCGCGTCCGGGCGCCGGCAGCGGTGCCGGCGGCACCCGGATCTCGCCGCTGCGGATGCCGCTGCCGTCCTACGGCCAGCCGCGCGGCGGCGCCCGCGATCTCGGCCGGATGGCCGCCGAAGTGGAAAAGGCGATGGGCTCGCTGGTCGATCGCCAGCTGGTCAGCGTGCGCGCCAACGGCCTGCGGCTGGAGATCGAGATCCGCGCCGACATCCTGTTTCCCAGCGGCGTGGCCGAGCTGTCCGAACCGGCCCGGCCGGTGCTGGCGCGGATCGCCGCCGTGCTGGCGCCGTTTCCGAACGCGGTGCGCGTCGAAGGCCACACCGACAACCTGCCGATCGCCACCCGCGCGTTTCCGTCGAACTGGCAGCTGTCGTCGGCGCGCGCGGCCAGCGTCGTCGCGCTGTTCATGGCCGATGGTCTGGACCCGAAGCGGCTCAGCGTCGCCGGCTTCGGCGAATTCCAGCCGAAGGCCGCCAACGACACGCCCGAGGGCCGCAACGCCAATCGCCGCGTGCTGATCGTGGTGCTCGGCACGCCGGACGCCGCCGAGGCCGCCCAGGACGCTGCCGCCGGACCGCTGCCAGCGCCCGTTCCGCCGGAAGCGGCTGCAGCCCTTGCGCCGCCGGCCGATCTGCCGGCAACCGATGCGCCGGCCCTGCCGCCGCTGCCGGTGTACAGCGCCGCCGATGCCGCGTCCGACGTGATGGTCGACCGCGTGCTGGAAAGCGAGCTGCTGCCGCACGGGCCGCCGGCAACGCCGTGAGGCCGTCGGTCCCCGTCACTGCCAACCCGAAGGTCGAAAGCCATGTCGATGAATGTCCGCCGCGCCCAGGATGACTCCACACGCTGGGTCACCTTTGAACTCGCCGGCCAGCTGTACGGGCTGGAAATCCTGAAAGTGCAGGAAGTGCTGGCCGACACCGAGATCGAATCGGTGCCCGGCGCCGCCGCGCAGATCCTGGGTGTCGCCAACCTGCGCGGCGCCATCGTCACCATTCTCGATCTGCGGCTGCGCCTGGGGCTGGCGGCGCGGCCACTGAGCACGCCGGTGTGCTGCGTGGTGGTCGACGGTCACGGCGAGTCGGTGGGCCTGCGGGTCGATCGGGTGGTCGATGTCCGGCGTATCGCCGATGGCGCGATCAAGCGCGCGCCGGCCACCGGCGGCGAAGCGGCCAGCTCTGGCGTGATCGGCGTCGTCACCCGGCCCGGCGAATTGCTGACCCTGCTCGACGCCGACCGCCTGGTGTCGGTGCTGGCGCCGGCGCCCAGCCTGCCGCGCGCCGCCTGAACCGGCCTGCCGCCGACGGAATTCCGCCAGCCGCGCCGGGAACAGGACTTGAAGGCGAGGCTGCAACGTCCGCTTCCATCCGCGCCGTCCCAAGGCCCCATCCGATGAACGATCCCGCTACCGATTCCAGCCCCGCACCGGCAGCCGCGCGGCCCGCCCGGCGCAGCCGCCGCAAGGCCGCCGCCCCGGCACCGCTGCTGCTGCCGGCCGATGTCGGCATCGAGGAAACCGGCCATCTGCGCGCGCTGCTGGCCGCGCGGCTGGACGATGCCGACCTGATGCTCGACGGCAGCCAGGTGCAGCGCGTGCATACCAGCGCGCTGCAGCTGCTGCTGATGTTCTGCCGCGACCGTGCCGCCGCCGGGCTCCGCACCGGCTGGCACGCCCCTTCCGCCACCCTGCTCGGCGCGGCGCGCCTGCTGGGTCTTGTCCCCTCCCTTGAACTCGCCCGGGAACTGTCATGAGCCACCGTGTCCTTGCTGTTGATGATTCCGCCTCGATGCGCCAGATGGTCGCCTTCACGCTGAAGTCCGCCGGCTTCGATGTCGCCGAGGCGGAAGACGGCGCGGTGGCGCTGCAGCTGGCGCAGAAGGAGAAATTCAAGCTGGTGCTGGCCGACGTCAACATGCCGAACATGGACGGCCTGACCCTGGTCAAGAACCTGCGCACGATGTCGGACTACAAGTTCACGCCGCTGCTGATGCTGACCACCGAGTCGACGCCGGAGAAGAAGGCCGAAGGCAAGGCGGCCGGCGCCACCGGCTGGCTGGTCAAGCCGTTCAATCCGGAGCAGCTGATCGCCACCATCCAGCGCGTGCTGGGGTGAACGTGGGCGCGGCGGCGGTCGCGGTCGGCGCCGGCTCGGCCGAGGCGCGGATCGCTGCGCTCGAGCAGCAGGTGCGCGAGCGCGACGCCGAGCTGCTGATGAACCAGCAGCAGATGAGCGCCGTCTATGGCTACCTGCTGGGCCTCTATGAAGTGATTCCCGGCGCGCTGCTGACCCTGTCGCCGCGTGGCGAGATCACCCGCACCAACCGCGAGTTCCACAGCCTGCTCGGCATCCGCGCCGGCAGCAGCATCCATCGTTCGCTGGCGCGCTTCTGGCCGACCGCGCCGGCGTTCATCGAACGCTGCCTGGCCGCCCGCGATGCGCTGCACCGGGCCGAGGACCGCTGGCAGAGCCGCGACGGCGCCAGCATCCCGGTGCTGCTGTCGGCGTCCTGCCAGCGCGACGAGGCCGGCGAGCCGCTGGCGATCCTGGTGGTGGCGATCGACCTGCGCGAACAGCGCAAGCTGGAAATGGAACTGCGCCAGGCGCAGAAGCTGGAATCGCTCGGCCAGCTGGCCGCCGGCATCGCCCACGAGATCAATACGCCGCTGCAGTTCGTCGGCGACAACCTGCATTTCATCCACGAATCCTTCGACGCACTCGGCAAGGTGGTCGACGCCGGTCGCGCGTTGCGCGACGGGCAGCTTGCGGCCGAGCGCTTCGACGCGGCGCTGGCCGACGCCGATGTCGACTACCTGCGCCAGCGGGTGCCGCGCGCCATCGGCCGCTCGATCGAAGGCGTGCACCGGGTCGCGGCGATCGTCGATGCGATGAAGCGCTTCTCGCACCCGCGCAGCGAGCTGGCCGAGGTGGACATCAACGCAAGCCTCGCCGACGCGCTGACCGTGGCCCACAACCAGTACAAGTACGTTGCCGACGTGGTCACCGACTACGGCGAGCTTCCCCGGGTGATCGCCCACGGCGGCGATCTGAACCAGGTGTTCCTGAACCTGCTGGTCAACGCCGCGCACGCCATCGAGGCGCGCGGCGACGGCCAGCGCGGCACCATCACCGTGCGTACTGCCGCTGTGGACGGTCAGGTGCAGATCGATATCGGCGACACCGGCACCGGCATTCCGGAGGCGATCCGCCAGCGCGTGTTCGATCCGTTCTTCACCACCAAGGCGGTCGGCAAGGGCACCGGCCAGGGGCTGGCGATTGCCCGCAGCGTGATCGTCGAACGCCACCACGGCGGTCTCGATTTCACGACCGAAGTCGGTACCGGCACCACCTTCACGATCCGCCTGCCGGTCGCCGGGCCGGGCGAACCGGGCGCAGCGACCGAGGCCGGCGCGCCATGATCAACGTGCTGTTCGTCGACGACGAGGCCGATGTCCTCGAAGGGCTGGAGAACCGCCTGCGGCCGTGGCGCAGCGAATGGCACCTGATGTTCGCCGGCAGCGGCGACGAAGCGCTGGCCGCGATGCGCCAGCGCCATGTCGACGTGGTGGTCAGCGACATGCGGATGCCCGGCATGGACGGCGCAAGCCTGCTGCGCGCGGTGCGCGAGCGGCAGCCGGAGACGGTGCGCATCATCCTGTCCGGCCAGGCCGACCGCGAAGGCGTGATGCGCTCGTTGCCGGTCGCCCACCAGTTCCTGTCCAAGCCCTGCGATGCGCGCCGGCTGCACGCCATCATCAGCCGCTGCCGGCTGCTGCAGGACGAACTGTTCTCCGACGCGGTCAAGCAGGCGATCGCCTCGGTCTCGACCCTGCCGGCGCTGCCGCGCCTGTACTGGGAGCTGGCCGAGGAGCTGGACCGGCCGGCCGCCACGCTGAAGCGCGTCGCCGCGATCATCGAGCAGGACGTGGCGATGACTGCGCGGCTGCTGCAGGTGGTCAATTCGGCGTTCTTCGCGTTCGCGCGGCCGATCTGCTCGGTGCGCGATGCGGTGACGCTGCTCGGCCTGGAGCCGGTGCGGGCGCTGGTGCTGACCAGCGAGCTGTTCCGCGGCATGGCGCCGCTGTGCCTCAGCGGCGGCCTTGATCTGGAACGGCTGCACGGCCACGCGCTGCGGGTGGCGACCATCGCCGAAACCTTGCCCGAAGATCCGCAGACGCGAACCATCGCGATGGCCGCCGGCATGCTGCACGACATCGGCCTGATGGTGCTGAGCCTGCCGCCGCAGCGCCCGGATGTCGCCGCGCCGCCGCCGCTGCCGCTGCACTGCGCCGAGCAGCAGCCGGTGTTCGGAACCAGTCATGCGTTGGTTGGCGGGCACCTGCTGGCGCTTTGGGGGCTGCCGCAGCCGCTGGTCGAAGCGGTGGCCTTCCACCATCGGCCGAGCCTGCTCGACGACCTGCACCTGTCGGCGGCCGGCGCCGTCCACATCGCCGACTGGCTGGCGCACGAACTGGCCGGCAGCCATGCCGGGCAGGGCGGCGACGAGGCCCTGGACAGCGCCTATCTGAGCCGTATCGACCGCCTGCACTGCCTGCCGCAGTGGCTGGAACGCCATCGCGGCAGCGGAGACGGCCATGCCCGATGACGGCGCGCGGCTGCGCGTGCTGCTGGTCGACGACGAGCCGGCGGTGCTGGAAGGGCTGGAACTGCAGCTCGGCCGCCGCTACGAGGTGCACGGCACCACCCAGCCGACACAGGCGCTGAAGATGATCGACACGATGGCGCCGTTCGCCATCGTGCTGTCCGACATGCGCATGCCGGGGATGGATGGCGCGGCGCTGCTGCGCGAGATCCGCAACCGCCAGCCGCACGGCGTGCGCATGCTGCTCAGCGGCCACGCCGATGTCGGCTCGGCGATCGCGGCGGTCAATGACGGCGGCGTGTTCCGCTTCCTGACCAAGCCCTGTCCGCCGGCGCAGCTGCTTGCCGCGTTCGATGCCGCCGCCCAGCACTACCGGGTGCAGGCGGCAGAGCGGGCGCTGCTGGAGCAGACGCTGCGCGGCGCGATCAAGGCGCTGGCCGAGGTGCTGGCGGTGGTCGATCCGGCCGGCCACGGCCAGGCGCTGCGCGTGCAGCAGCTGAGTCTGGAGCTGGCCAAGGAACTGGCCTTCGCGCCCGGCTGGTCGCTGGAAGTGGCGGCGCTGCTGTCGTCGATCGGCAGGGTCAGCCTGCCGGCCGAAGTGCTGCAGCGCCTGCACGCCGGCGAGATTCCGCTGCCCGACGAGGCGGCGATGCTGGCCCGGCTGCCGAAGCTCACCGACCGCCTGCTGGCGGCGATCCCGCGGCTGGAGCCGGCCCGGGCAATCCTGCTGCTGAGCCATGAACAGCCGCTGCCGGAAGGCTGGGCCACCGATTTCGGCAGCGGCACGCTGGCCACGCTCGGCCGCTGCGCCGCGATCCTGCGGGTGGCCGAAGGCTTCGACACCCTGCTGACGCACGGCTACGGCAGCGCCGAGGCGCTGGGCGTGCTGCGCGCCCGCAAGGTGGCCGGCGACGCCGCCGTGATCGACGCGCTGGAAAGCCTGCGTGCCCGCGACCAGGGTCGGGTGTCGGTGCGCCAGCTGCCGATCGCCATGCTGCAGCCGGGCATGGTGATCGCCGGTGACCTGTGCACCACCGCCGGCCAGCTGCTGGTGACGCGCGGCTTCGTGATCAGCGAAAGCTTTCTGGCGCGGCTGACCAACTTTTCGCGCGGCCGGGTCCGTGAACCGGTGCTGGTGATGGTGCCGGACGGCCAGACCACCCCGGCCGAGACCCGTTCCGACAGTCTGCAAACCGCCGAATCCCCATGATCCAGGTCCTGCTGGTCGAAGTGTCCGCCGCTGCCGGCGAGCAGCTGCTCAAGCGGCTGTCGGTGCTCGCCGATGAATGGTCGATGCGATGTGTGGTCGGCGAGGCCGCCGCGCTGGCGGCACTCGACCGGACGCCGGCCGACGTGGTGATCACCGAGCTGACCGGCCCCGGCTTCGATGGTGTTGCGCTGCTGCGCCAGGTGCGCGAGCGCTGGCCGACCACGGCGCGCTTCGTGCTGTCGGCCAATACCAGCACCCAGCTGCTGATGAAGGCGCTGCCGGCGGCGCACCAGATCCTCTGCCGGCCGTTCGATCCGGCGCAGCTGCAGCGCATCGTGTTCCGTACCTGCGCGCTCAGCGCACGGCTCTACAGCAATGGCGTGCGGGCCTCGCTCGGCGGGCTGCGCAGCCTGCCGGCGGTGCCGCGCCTGTACCAGCTGCTGAGTCAGGAACTCGACAGCGGCCGGGCCACACCGAAATCGGTGGCGACCATCATCGAGCAGGACATGTCGATGACCGCCCGCCTGCTGCAGCTGGTCAATTCGGCGTTCTTCGGCCTGTCGCGGCGCATCACCCACATTCGCGAGGCGGTCACCTATCTCGGCTTCGAGCCGATCCGCAACCTGGTGGTGTCCAGCGAGATGTTCCGGGCCATGTCGCGGCTGGCGGCGCCGGCCGGCTTTTCGCTGGACGCCGTGCAACAGCATTCGCAGCGGGTCGGCAGCATCGCCGCCGGCCTGCTGAGCGACCGCGAGCTGAGCCGTACCGCGTACTGCGCCGGCATGCTGCACGACATCGGCCGGGTGGTGCTGGCGGTGTCGATGCCGGAAGCGTTCTCGCGCGCCAGCGAACTGGCGCGCATCCGCGAACTGCCGCTGCACGTCGCCGAGCAGCAGGTGTTTGCCTGCACCCATGCCGAGATCGGCGCGCACCTGCTGGTGCTCTGGGGGCTGCCGCAAGCGCTGGTCGAAGCAGTGGCCTTCCACCATTCGCCGGCCGCGCTCGGCGAGCCGCAGTTCGGCATTGCCGGCGCCATCCATGTCGCCGATGCCATCGAGCACGCGCGCCTGGCGAGCCCCGGCGGCCTGCGGCCGGAAGCGGTGCTGGCGCGGATCGATACCGACTGGTTCGCCCGCTGCGGCGAAGCCGATGCGCTGCCGCGCTGGCTGGCCGGCCTCGACCACCCGGACGCGGCTGCCGCCTGAGCGCGCACGCCGGCCGCAACGGCCGGAGCGGATGTCAATTCCCCGTCATCGGCGCGCTGGAATGCGGCTTGCCTCGGGGCCTGCATCAGGCTGGCGCCGACCGTTTCATGGCGCTGGCCGGCCCTGACGCCCTCGCGCGTCGCCGCAACCGAGACCTGACATGAAGCCGAGCCGTCCGCCCCATGCCCGTCGCGCGCCGCAGGTGCGCCCGTGAGCATCGACCTGGAGCGATTCCACAAGAGCTTCTTCGAAGAAAGCTTCGAAGGGCTGGATTCGATGGAAACCGCGCTGCTGGCGCTGGACGTCGCGGCGGTCGATTCGGAAACCATCAACACCATTTTCCGAGCGGCGCACTCGATCAAGGGCGGCGCCGCCACCTTCGGCTTTGCCGGCGTCGCCGACTACACGCACGGCGTCGAGACGCTGCTGGACCAGATGCGCGCCGGCAAGCGGGTGATCACCCAGGGCGATGTCGATCTGCTGCTGCGCGTCGTCGACGTGCTGCGCGGCCTGCTGGGCGCGGCCCGCGACGGCACGCCGTTCGATGCCGCAGCGGTGGCCGCCACGCAGGCGGAAATCCATCGCGCGCTGCACGGCGAGCCGGCAGTCGCCGGGGTCGCCGCCGCTGCGGAAGCTGCAGTCGCGGTACCGGCGGCGGGCTGGAAGATCCGCTTCGCACCCCGGCCGGACCTGTTCCGCAGCGGCAATGATCCGCTGCGCATCATTCGCGGCCTGGAACTGCTGGGCCGGCTGGAGGTCGAGGCCGACACTGCGCAGCTGCCGTCGTTTGCCGACGCCGATGCCGAATCCTGTCATCTGGCCTGGAACCTGTGCCTGCATGGCGACGTGTCGCGCGCCGAGGTCGAGGAGCAGTTCTCCTGGGTGGAGGACGAGGCGCTGATCGAGATCAGCGCGCTGCCGGCCACCGTGGCCGCTGCTGCGCCCGAGGCTGCGCCTGCCGCGCGTCCGGCGCTGGCGCTGGTGCGCAGCAATCCGCCGGAGGCGCTGGCCGTCGCCGCGTCGGCGCCAGCCGCCGCGCCGGCCCCGGCCGCAACGACGCGCGCCAGCGGCGAGGGCAGCTCGATCCGCGTCGGCACCGAAAAGATCGACGCGCTGATCAACCTGGTCGGCGAGCTGGTGATCACCCAGGCCATGCTGACCCAGCAGGCCTCGACGCTCGACCCGGTGCAGTTCGAAAAGCTGCTCAACGGCCTGTCGCAGCTCGACCGCAACACCCGGATGCTGCAGGAAGCGGTGATGGCCACCCGCATGCTGCCGATGGAAGCGGTGTTCAGCCGCTTCCCGCGCGTGGTCCGCGACCTGGCCGCCAAGCTCAACAAGCAGGTGCGGCTGGTCACCGTCGGCGAGCAGACCGAGCTGGACAAATCCGTGATCGAGAAGATCACCGATCCGCTCAACCATCTGGTCCGCAACTCGCTCGACCACGGTCTGGAACTGCCGGAGGCGCGCGTTGCCGCCGGCAAGGACGCGACCGGCACCATCCGGCTGTCGGCCTCCCATGCCGGCGGCCACATCGTCATCGAAGTAGCCGACGACGGTCGCGGCCTCGATCGCGCCCGCATTCTCGCCAAGGCACAGGCCAATGGCCTGATCACGGCCGCGCAGGCGGAAACCATGCCCGATGCCGAGGTCTGGCAGCTGATCTTCTCGCCGGGCTTCTCCACCGCCGAGAAGGTCACCGATGTCTCCGGCCGCGGGGTCGGCATGGACGTGGTGAAGAAGAACATCCAGGCGCTCGGCGGCCAGGTCGAACTGTTCTCCGAGGCCGGGCGCGGCTCGCGCACCTTGATCCGCCTGCCGCTGACCCTGGCGATCCTCGATGGGATGACCGTCGCCGTGGCCGGCGAAACCTTCGTGCTGCCACTGAATGCGGTGGTCGAATCGCTGCAGCCGGCGCCGGAGCAGGTCAAGACCGTGGCCGGCGACGGGCAGGTGGTGCGAGTGCGCAACGAGTACCTGCCGATGGTCGCGCTGTGGCGGCTGTTCGGGCTGAACTCGGAGGTGCGCGAAGCCCACAAGGGCATCCTGGTGCTGCTCGAATCCGAAGGCCGCAAGGTCGCCCTGCTGGTCGACGAACTGGTTGGCCAGCAGCAGGTGGTGATCAAGAACCTGGAAGCCAACTACCGGCGGGTGCCGTGCATTTCCGGCGCCACGATCATGGGCGACGGCCATGTCGCGCTGATCTTGGATGTCGGCGAACTGGTGCGCAGCACCAGCCAGGCCGCAGCGGCCTGATCGCGATGCGCGCACCAGCCCATCGCCTGCTGCCCCGGCGTCTTCGCCTCTTCTTTGCTGATCGCAGCGCCATCACGGACGGCCGCGGCGCGCGTGCAGCGCGGCGTCTCCACATTGCAGCCCGGAATCCCGGCCTGCCTGAACCTTTTTGCATCAAGGAGCATTCCGATGTCTGAGTTCCTGAAATCCATGCGTCTGACCAGCAAGCTGGTCGTGATGATTTCCCTGGCAACCGTGCTGATCGGCCTCGCCACCGCGCAGTACGTTGGCCAGGTCAATCTGGCGCTGGAGGCCGTGACCGCCGAGCAGGCCGGCATCGCGCCGGTGCTGGCCGCGCTCGATGCCGGCGGCACGCAGGGCACGGCGGCCGCGCGCATCGAATGGCGCGATTCGCTGACCCGCATCGCCGACGAGTCGACGCTGTCGCTCGATCCGGAAGCCGGCACCTACCACCTGATGTCGGCCTCGATGCTCGAAGCGCCAGCGCTCATCGCGGTGCTTGGCGACGCTCGCCAGGGTGCCGCCAGCGGTGTCGCGCCGGCGGTGCTGGCCGACCGCCTCGCCACGACCACGCGCGGCTTCGATGAATCGCTGCGCAAGGCGATGGCCGCCGAGCCGGGCTTCCGCGACACGCTGGGCGAAACCCTGAAGACGGCCGATACCGCGACCCATGCGGCGCTGGCTGAACTGGCGCTGCCGGCCGCCAGTGCCGGCCGCGAGCAGATCCTGCTGCAGGCCGAGCGGGCGCAGCTCGAGTTGGCCAAGGCCTCGGTGGCGCTGATCGGCCATGCGCTGGATGCGCGCGGCAGTGCGCTGGCGGCCAGCCGCCTGCAGATGCTGCTGCTGGTCGGCATCGGGCTGGTTGGCTTCGCCGCCATCGCGCTGTGGATCATCCGCGGCGTCAATGCCGAACACGCCGCCGAGCGCGAACGCGCCAACCGTGAAGCCGAGCGCGCCGAAGCGATGAAGCACGAGGCCGACGTCAACCGCCGCATCCTGAATGCCCTCGACAACGTCACCACCAATGTGATGATCGCCGACGCCGACCGCACCATCGTCTACGTCAACCGCTCGGTGCAGGAGATGCTGTTGGCAGCCGAGTCCGACATCCGCCGCGACCTGCCGAACTTCGATGCCCGCAAGCTGATCGGCACCTCGATCGATTCGCTGCACAAGAACCCGGCGCACCAGACCCAGATGCTGGAGCGCATGCGCTCGACGATGCGTGCCTCGATCAAGGTCGGTGGTCGCAGCTTCGCGCTGACCGTCAACCCGATCGTCGGCGAAGACGGCACCCGCCTCGGCGCCGTCGTCGAATGGCTGGATCGGACGGTCGAGGTCGCCACCGAGCAAGAGGTGTCGCGGATCGTCGAGGCGGCCGGCCATGGCGATTTCACGCAGCGCATTTCGCTGGAAGGCAAGGCAGGCTACTTCGGCACGCTGGCCAAGGGCCTCAACCAGCTGCTGGAAACCAGCTCGGCGGGCTTGGGTGAAGTGGCGCGGGTGCTGGGCGCGCTGGCCAAGGGCGACCTGACCGAAACCATCAGCAACGACTACCAGGGCACCTTCGGCCAGCTGAAGACCGATTCCAACGCCAGCGTGCAGCAGCTGGCCAGCATCGTGTCGTCGATCAAGTCGGCGACCGACACCATCAATGTCGCGGCCAGCGAGATCGCCAGCGGCAACAGCGATCTTTCGGCGCGCACCGAACAGCAGGCGGCATCGCTGGAAGAAACCGCCAGCTCGATGGAAGAGCTGACCTCCACCGTCAAGCAGAACGCCGAGAACGCCCGCCAGGCCAACCAGCTGGCGATCGGCGCCTCGGAAGTGGCGGTCAAGGGCGGTACGGTGGTGTCCGACGTGGTCAGCATGATGGACGCGATCAACGATTCGTCGAAGAAGATCGTCGACATCATCAGCGTCATCGATGGCATTGCCTTCCAGACCAACATCCTGGCGCTCAATGCGGCGGTGGAAGCCGCGCGCGCCGGCGAGCAGGGCCGGGGCTTCGCGGTGGTGGCGGCGGAAGTGCGCAGCCTCGCGCAGCGTTCGGCGACGGCGGCCAAGGAGATCAAGGTGCTGATCGGCGATTCGGTCGAAAAGGTCGGCGCCGGCACCAAGCTGGTCGAACAGGCCGGCCGGACGATGAACGAGATCGTCACCAGCGTGAAGCGGGTCACCGACATCATGTCGGAGATCACGGCGGCGTCCGAGGAACAGAGCTCGGGTATCGAGCAGATCAATCAGGCCATCACCCAGATGGACGAGATGACGCAGCAGAACGCCGCGCTGGTCGAACAGGCGTCGGCAGCCGCCCGCTCGATGGAGCAGCAGGCCAGTGGTCTGGCCGGCACGGTGGCGTTCTTCGTGCTGTCGGCGGCGCAGCGCAGCCAGGGTGAAGCCGAAGGCGCAGCGGCAGGCGGCCGGGTGCTGCCGATGCCGGTGCGTGCCGCAGCACCTCGCGGCGGCCGCACGGTTGCAGCGCCGCGTCGTGCCAGCGCTGAAGCGCCCGCCAAGGCTGCTGATCAGTGGACGGAATTCTGATGAACGCGCCCTTGACCGCCATCATCGCGCTGGCTGTCGCCAGCCTTGGCGGCCCGGCGCTGGCCGAGCCGCTGAGCACGGATCGCCCCGACTTCGTGGAATCCAGCCTGACCGTCGGCGCCGGCACCTTCCAGATCGAGACCAGTGTCGCCATGGAGCGGCGCGACGGCTTCGGCCATCGCCCGCAGCAGATCGCCACGCCGACCCTGCTGCGCCTCGGCTTTGCCGAGAACTGGGAAGCGCGGCTGGAAACCGATGGCTCGCTGCACGAGCGCGCGGATGGCCAGTCGCCGCATGTCGACGGCATGGGCGACCTGTCGCTGGGCCTGAAGTACCACCTGCCGGCACCCGGTCCGGCCGATGCCTCGATGGCGCTGCTGTTCCATGTCGACATTCCGACCGGCAGCCAGGCCTTTCGCGGCCATGGCGACCGGCCGTCGCTGCGCGGCGTCGCCGAATGGGAGCTGCCGTACGAGTGCTCGCTGGGGGTGATGCCGGGCATCGCGCTGAACGAGGACGACGCCGGTAATGACTACGTCAGCGGCATCGCCGGTGTGACCTTCGCCCATGCCTGGACGCCGAACTGGCGCAGCTTCGTAGAACTGGCCAGCGAGGAACTCGGTTCCGCCGGCCACGGCAACACGCAATTTTCCTTCGATACCGGCCTGGTCTGGCTGGTGACCGACAACCTGCAGCTCGACACCGCCGCCTATGCCGGCCTGAACCACAGCACGCCGGACATCACTGTCGCCATCGGCCTGTCGGCGCGCTGGTAAGCGCGCCCGTCACTTTCACAGGACTCCCCAAGATGAAACTCAAGCAACGTCTGTTGATGCTCGGCGCAGCCGGCCTGGTGGCGGCCTGCACGATCGGCCTGGTCGGCTGGTTCGGCCAGAAGCTGCTGCTGGAAAGCACGGCGCGGCAATCGCTGGCGGCCAAGGCGGTGCGCGCGCAGATGCAGGTCGACATGATGCATGACGCCGTCAATTCGGACGTGCTGGCCGCGATGCTGGCCGCCGATGGCAAGGCCGATGCCGCACGCTTCGCCGAGATCCGCAAGGGCCTCGACGAGCACATCGCCAACATCAACGAGGCCCTGGCCTCGCTGCGCGCCGCGACCCTGGATGCCGGCGTGCATCAGCAGCTGGAGGCCGCCGACCCGCAGATCGAAGCCTATGCCGGAGCGGCCACCACGATCGTCGATCTGGCCGCCCACGATATCCGGGCGGCGCAGGCGCGGATGCCGGAGTTCCATGCCGCGTTCAGCACGCTGGAAGGCACGCTGTCCGGTGTCGGCGATGGCATCGAGGCGCTGATCGGGCGGCAGGGCGCGCAGGGCGAGGCGGTCGGCCGCGAGGTGACCTTGACCCAGTTCGGCAGCCTGGCCGTGCTGGCCGGCCTGCTGGCCTGGCTGAGCCTGGCGACGACGCGCCGCATCATGGCCCAGCTCGGCGCCGATCCCAGCGATGCCGGGGCGGTGGCCGAACGCATTGCCGGCGGCATGCTCGACCGCGAGGTCGAAGGTGCAACCGACCACCCGGGCAGCGTCATGGCTGCGCTCGACCGCATGCAGGCCGAGCTGCGCCGCCGCGCCGCGGTGGCAGCGGAGAACAGCGGCCAGCTGGCGGCGATCAATCGCGCGCAGGCGGTCATCGAATTCGGCCTGGACGGCAGCATCCTGCAGGCCAACGAGATCTTCCAGAAGACGTTCGGTTACGCGCTGGCCGACCTCGTCGGCAAGCCGCACAGCATGCTCTGCGATCCGGTCGAGGTCGCCCATCCGGACTACGCCGCGCACTGGAACCGCCTGCGGCGCGGCGAGTTCATCGCCGGCCGCTTCCGGCGCATCGCCCGCGACGGCCACGAGGTCTGGCTGGAAGCGTCGTACAACGCGCTGATGGACGCCGCCGGCAAGCCGGTGAAGGTCATCAATTACGCCCGCGACATCAGCCACGAAGTGGCCACCGAAGCCGAGGTGGCGCGCATCGTCATCGCCGCCGCTCATGGCGACTTCACGCAGCGCATCGCCATCGAAGGCAAGAGCGGCTTCTTCCTGGCGCTGGCGCAGGGCATCAACCAGCTGATGGACACCAGCTCGGTGGGCCTCGGCGAAGTGGTGCGGGTGCTGAGTGCGCTGGCCAAGGGCGATCTGACCGAAACCATCAGCGCCGACTACCAGGGCACCTTCGGCCAGGTGAAGCTGGACTCCAACCAGACCGTCGAGCAGCTGTCGCGGATCATCGCCACGATCAAGCAGGCCACCGAAACCATCCACACGGCATCGCGCGAGATCGCGGCCGGCAACCAGGATTTGTCGGCGCGCACCGAACAGCAGGCGGCCTCGCTGGAGGAAACCGCCAGCTCGATGGAAGAGCTGACCTCCACCGTCAAGCAGAATGCCGAAAGCGCGCGGCAGGCCAACCAGCTGGCGCGCGGCGCTTCGCAGATCGCGGTGAAGGGCGGCGAAGTGGTGTCCGATGTGGTGACCACGATGAGCGCGATCAACGATTCGTCGAAGAAGATCGTCGACATCATCAGCGTCATCGACGGCATTGCCTTCCAGACCAACATCCTGGCGCTCAACGCGGCGGTGGAAGCCGCCCGCGCCGGTGAGCAGGGGCGCGGCTTCGCGGTGGTGGCGTCGGAGGTGCGCAGCCTTGCGCAGCGTTCGGCGACCGCCGCCAAGGAGATCAAGGTGCTGATCGGCGATTCGGTCGAGAAGGTCGGCAACGGCACCAAGCTGGTCGAGCAGGCCGGCCGGACGATGGAGGAAGTGGTCGGCAGCGTGAAGCGGGTGACCGAGATCATCTCGGCGATCTCGGCAGCCTCGGAAGAACAGAGTTCGGGCATCGAGCAGGTCAATCAGGCGATCACCCAGATGGACGAGGTGACCCAGCAGAACGCGGCGCTGGTCGAACAGGCCTCGGCCTCCGCCCACGCGCTGGAGCAGCAGGCCGAAGCGCTGGCGCACACGGTGTCGGTGTTCGTGCTCGACGGCAGTCGCGCCGCCACGGTGGCCGATGCGGCCGTCGTGCAGGCCGCTGCCGCGCCTGCCAGGGCCGTGCCGGCCCGCACCCGTCCGGCCGCCCGGCGCAGCCCCGCCGCCAGTGCCGCGCCGGCGCTGCGCAAGGCCGTCGGCAGCGATGCCTGGACCGAATTCTGATGCCGCGCCCGAATCCCGAGACCCGCCATGAACACTGAAACGGCCGCCGCTGCGGCCCCGCACATCGCCGCCGCCCCGGTAGCCGGCTGCGAACTGCTGACCTTCTCGCTCGGTACCGAGTACTACGGGGTCGACATCCTGAAAGTGCAGGAGATCCGCGGCTACGATACCGTCTCCCGCATCCCGGATGCGCCGCTGTGGATCAAGGGCGTGATCAACCTGCGCGGCGCGATCGTTCCGGTGATCGACCTGCGCATCAAGTTCCGGCTCGATACCGTCGCCTACAACGAGTTCACGGTGATGATCATCCTGAACCTCGCCAGCCGGATCGTCGGCATCGTCGTCGACGGCGTCTCCGACGTGACCCGGCTGACGCCCGAGCAGGTCAAGCCGGCGCCAGAGTTCGGTACCGGCCTCGATACCCGCTACATCGCCGGCCTCGGCGCGCTGGACGACCGCATGCTTATCCTGGTCGACATCGAACGCCTGCTGCAGGCCGAGGATCTGGCCCGGCTGGCACCGGAGGCGGGCCGCGCGATGCACTGAGGCGGCGCGCACGGCTGTCGGAATTCCGGCGCTTGCGCCGGAGGCTCCGGTGGCCATTCCGGCTGCTGTCGTCATCAGGCCCCGCAAGGGGCCTTTTGCGTGGCGGCGACCGCCGGGCGGCTCTTGTCATTCCGACCGGCTGCGGCGGCTTGAAGGCCGGCCCGGACGGGCCCTGAACTTGCACCCGGTCTGGCCAAGCCCGCACGACAGGTTGCCTGCCGCCATGAACCCGACATCCGCTTCCCCGCTACCCGGCACCGATCCCGCGCATGCCGCGATCGGCCGCGAACTGCTGACCTTCACGCTTGGCAACGAGTACTACGGCGTCGACATCCTGAAAGTGCAGGAGATCCGCGGCTACGACACCGTGACCCGGATTCCCGGCGCGCCGGAGTTCATCAAGGGCGTGATCAACCTGCGCGGCGCCATCGTTCCGGTGATCGATCTGCGCATCAAGTTCAACCTCGACTCGGTGGTCTACAACGAGTTCACGGTGATGATCATCCTGAACATCGCGCGCCGGATCGTCGGCATCGTCGTCGACAGCGTCTCCGACGTGACCCAGCTGAGCCCCGAGCAGATCAAGCCGACGCCGGAATTCGGCAGCGCGCTCGATACCTCCTACATCACCGGATTGGGTGCGCTCGACGAGCGGATGCTGATCCTGGTCGACATCGAAAGCCTGATGTCGTCAACCGACATGGCCCTGGTCGATGTCCAGACCCAGGCCGTCCACTAGCCGCGCGCCTCGCCACGCGTCCCGAATTGCCATCACCCGCTGTCCGGAACTCCACGCCATGACTTCCCGATTCCTGCTGCTGCCGGCCGCCCGCTGCGGCGCGGCGCTGTCCCCACCTACTTCCGTCTTCCGCTGCGCCCTGCAGGTGTCGGCGTGAGCGCCGGCACGCTGTTGTCGAAGCTGTTCGGCGGCGCTGCCTCGGCGGAAGCCCGCGAGCTGAAGCTGGCCCGCGCCCAGCTGTACGCGATCGGCCGCCTGCGCGCCTATCTGGAGCTTGATGCGCGCGGCGTGATCGTCACCGCCAACGACAACTTCACCCAGCTGATCGGCCGGCCGCTGGACACGCTGCGCGGCCAGCCGCACCACGTGCTGATCGGCGCCGACGACCCGGCGTCCCGCGAGCTGCGCGACGGCTGGGACAAGCTGCTGCACGGCGAGCCGCTGGCCGGCCAGTTCCGCTTCCGCAACGGCAGCGGCGGCGAGCTGTGGCTGCAGGCCAACTACAACCCGGTGCTGGTCGACGGCCAGGTGGCCAAGGTCGCGATCTACGCCACCGACATCACCGCGCTGCGGCTGAAGACCGCCGACAGCGACGGCCAGCTGTCGGCGATCTCGAAATCGCAGGCGGTCATCGAGTTCAAGCTCGACGGCACCGTGCTGACCGCCAACGACAACTTCCTCAACACCCTCGGCTACACGCTGGACGAGGTGCGCGGCCGCCATCACTCGATGTTCGTCGAACCCGGCTATCGCGAATCGCCGGAGTACAAGGCGCTCTGGGAAAAGCTCGCGCGCGGCGAGTACGACATGCGCCAGTACAAGCGCATCGGCAAGGGCGGTCGCGAAATCTGGATTCAGGCCAGCTACAACCCGATCCTCGACATGAACGGCAAGCCGTTCAAGGTCGTCAAGTACGCCAGCGACATCACCGCCCAGGTGCTGACCCAGCAGGCGCTGGAGCGCGCCGTGGCGCAGACCCAGCAGGTGGTGGGAGCGGCCCGCGACGGCAACCTGATGCAGCGCATCACGCTTGATGGCATGAGCGGCGAGATCCGCGACCTGTGCAGCGGCGTCAACGTGCTGGTCGACACCATGGCCGCCGTGGTCGGCCAGATCCAGGCTTCGACCGAAACCATCAACACGGCGGCGCGCGAGATCGCCACCGGCAACAGCGATCTTTCGGCGCGCACCGAGCAGCAGGCGGCGTCGCTGGAAGAAACCGCCAGCTCGATGGAAGAGCTGACCTCTACCGTCAAGCAGAACGCCGAGAACGCCCGCCAGGCCAACCAGCTGGCGCTGGGCGCTTCGGACGTCGCCATCAAGGGCGGGCAGGTGGTCGGCCAGGTGGTGTCGACGATGTCGGCGATCAACGATTCCTCGCGCAAGATCGTCGACATCATCAGCGTCATCGATGGCATTGCCTTCCAGACCAACATCCTGGCGCTCAATGCGGCGGTGGAAGCCGCGCGCGCCGGCGAGCAGGGCCGAGGCTTCGCGGTGGTGGCGGCGGAAGTGCGCAGCCTGGCGCAGCGCAGCGCCTCGGCGGCCAAGGAGATCAAGACCCTGATCGGCGATTCGGTCGAGAAGGTCGATGTCGGCGCGCGGCTGGTCGAACAGGCCGGCAAGACCATGGACGAGGTGGTGACCAGCGTGAAGCGGGTCACCGACATCATGGCCGAGATCTCGGCGGCCTCGCAGGAGCAGTCGACCGGCATCGACCAGGTCAACCAGGCGATCACCCAGATGGATCAGGTCACCCAGCAGAACGCCGCGCTGGTCGAGGAAGCCTCGGCGGCGGCCCGTTCGATGGAAGACCAGGCGCGCAGCCTGGCGGCGGCGGTGTCCACGTTCACGGTGGCCGAGTCGGCATCCGGTGCCGGTGCCAGCGCCAGCAATGGCGCGGTGGCAGCCAGCCGCCGTGCGCCGGCCGTCGCCGCCAAGCCGGCCGTGGCACGCGGCCGCTCGGCACCGGCAGCGCCGCTGCGCCGGCCGGCGTCGGCGGCCGCTGGCCGCGCAGCCGCCGCGACCGACACCTGGACCGAGTTCTGATCCAACGTACCAGGGCCATCCGGGCCCCGCGATCCACGCCTTGCGGCGTCGGGTCGCGGGGCCTCTTTCTTTGCGCGAGGCAAAGACCGGCGGACGGCGCCGGAAATCCGGCATCGGCTGCCGGGAACCGGACTTGCAGCGGGCGTTGGCACGCGCCCGCCGCCCCCGATCTTCGCTCCACGTTCATCCGGAACCTGCCATGAAGCTTCTCGATTCGCTGTTCAGCCGCGCCGCCGACCGCAACCGCATTGCCGATCACGCCTGCCGGGCTGCGGCGATTGATCGCAGCTTGGCGGTCATCGAGTTCTCGATGGACGGCCGCATCCTGCACGCCAACGACAACTTCCTGAACACCTTCGGCTACCGGCTGGACGAGATCCAGGGCCAGCACCATTCGATGTTCGTGACGCCGGAGCAGCGCGCGTCGATCGACTACCGGCTGTTCTGGGAGAAGCTCGGCCGCGGCGAGTTCGACGCCGGCCAGTACCGGCGGCTGGCCAAGGGCGGCCGCGAGGTCTGGCTGCAGGCCACCTACAACCCGATCGACGGCCCTGACGGCAAGCCGGTCAAGGTCGTCAAGTACGCCAGCGACATCACCGAAGCCCGGCTGCGCGCCGCCGACCAGCAGGGACAGCTCGATGCGATCGCCAAGTCGCAGGCGGTCATCGAATTCACGCCGGACGGCAGGATCCTGCACGCCAACGACAACTTCCTGAAGGCGGTCGGCTACACGCTTGACGAGGTCTGCGGCCAGCACCATTCGATGTTCGTCACCGCCGAGGAGCGCGCTTCCGACGCCTACCGGCTGTTCTGGGCCAAGCTCGGGCGCGGCGAGTACGACGCCGGCCAGTACCGGCGCATCGGCAAGGGCGGCCGCGAGGTCTGGATCCAGGCCAGCTACAACCCGATCCTCGATCCCGCCGGCCGGCCGTACAAGATCGTCAAGTACGCCAGCGACATCACCCAGGCCAAGCTGCAGGCCGCCGAGTTCCACGGCCAGATCGCCGCGATCGGCAAGGCGCAGGCGGTGATCGAGTTTTCGCTGGACGGCCGCATCCTCAACGCCAATGACAACTTCTGCGCGGCAGTCGGCTATCGGATCGACGAGATCAAGGGCCAGCACCACGCGATGTTCGTGACGCCGGAGGAAGGCCAGAGCGCGGAGTACGCGGCGTTCTGGGCCAAGCTCGGTCGTGGCGATTTCGATGCCGGCCAGTACAAGCGGGTTGGCAAGGGCGGTCGCGAGATCTGGATCCAGGCCAGCTACAACCCGATCCTCGATCCCTCCGGCAAGCCGTTCAAGGTGGTCAAGTACGCCACCGACATCACCCTGGCCAAGCTGCAGGCCGCCGATTACGAAGGCCAGCTAAAGGCGATCTCCAAGGCGCAGGCGGTCATCGAGTTCACGCTGGACGGCAAGGTGCTGACCGCCAACGACAATTTCTGCGCCGCGCTCGGCTACCGGCTCGACGAGATCGTCGGCCAGCACCATTCGCTGTTCGTCGACGCCGATACCCGCAACAGCGCGGCCTACGCGCAGTTCTGGACCAAGCTCGGGCGCGGCGAGTTCGACGGCGGCACCTACAAGCGGATCGCCAAGGGCGGCCGCGAGATCTGGATCCAGGCCACCTACAACCCGATCATCGGGCCGGACGGCAAGCCGCTGAAGGTGGTCAAGTACGCCACCGACATCACCGAGGCAAAGCTCAAGGCGGCGGTCTACGAAAGCCAGCTCGACGCGATCTCCAAGACCCAGGCGGTCATCAAGTTCACGCTCGACGGCAAGATCGTCGACGCCAACCAGAACTTTCTCGATGCCACCGGCTACGCGCTGGACGAGATCGTCGGCAAGCACCACGCGATGTTCGTCGATCCGGCGCATCGCGCCTCGGCCGACTACAAGCAGTTCTGGGAGCGGCTCGGCCGCGGCGAGCCCGGCACCGGCCAGTTCCGCCGCTTCGGCAAGGATGGCCGCGAGGTCTGGCTGAACGCCTCGTACAACCCGATCCTCGATGCCGCCGGCCAGCCGCAGCAGATCATCAAGTACGCCACCGACATCACCGCCCAGAAGATCAAGGACACCGATGCCGCCGGGCAGATGGCGGCGGTCTACCGGGCGCGCTGCGCGATCCAGCTGGCGCTGGACGGCACCATCCTGATGGCCAACGACAACTTTTGCCGCGCCACCGGCTACACCCAGGAAGAGCTGGTCGGCCGTCACCACGACCTGCTGCTGGAGCAGAACGCCGCCGCACTCGCCGAAGGCCGCGAGCTGCTGGCGCGGATCGCGCGCGGCGACAGCCCCAACGGCCAGTACAAGCGCATCGGCCGCGACGGCAAGGTGGTCTGGTTCCAGGCCAACTACAACTCGATCCTCGATCTCGCCGGCAAGCCCTGCAAGGCCGCCGTGTTCGCCACCGACATCACCGAGCAGGTGCTGGCCCAGATGGCGCTGAACCGCGCGGTCGAACAGACCCAGGCGGTGGCGCTGGCCGCGCGTGAAGGCGACCTGACCCAGCGCGTGCCGCTGGACGACAAGGCCGGCCAGATTCGCGAGCTGTGCGGCGGCGTCAATGCGCTGGTCGACAACATGGCCGCCGTGGTCACCCGGATCAAGGAATCGACCGAAGCGATCAACACCGCTGCCCGCGAGATCGCCACCGGCAACAGCGATCTTTCGGCGCGCACCGAACAGCAGGCCGCGTCGCTGGAAGAAACCGCCAGCTCGATGGAAGAGCTGACCTCCACCGTCCGGCAGAACGCCGAGAACGCCCGCCAGGCCAACCAGCTGGCGCTGGGGGCCTCCGATGTCGCGCTGAAGGGCGGCAAGGTGGTCGGCGAAGTGGTCGGCACCATGAGCGCGATCCAGGCCTCGTCGAAGAAGATCGTCGACATCATCAGCGTCATCGACGGCATCGCCTTCCAGACCAACATCCTGGCGCTGAACGCTGCCGTTGAAGCGGCCCGTGCCGGCGAGCAGGGCAGAGGCTTCGCGGTGGTGGCGGCGGAAGTGCGCAGCCTGGCCCAGCGGTCCGCCGGCGCCGCCAAGGAGATCAAGAGCCTGATCGGCGATTCGGTCGAAAAGGTCGGCAACGGCACGCGCCTGGTCGAGCAGGCCGGCAAGACGATGGACGAGATCGTCACCAGCGTGAAGCGGGTCACCGACATCATGGCCGAGATCTCGGCGGCCTCGCAGGAGCAGAGCCAGGGCATCGAGCAGGTCAACCTGACCATCACCCAGATGGACGAGGTGACCCAGCAGAACGCCGCGCTGGTCGAGGAAGCCTCGGCGGCGGCCCGTTCGCTGGAATCGCAGGCCGAAGGACTCAGTGCCTCGGTCGCCAGCTTCCGGGTCAGCGCCAATGACAGCGGAGTGCCGGCCGATGCCAGAACGCCGGCGCTGTCGCCGGCCGCCGCGCCGGGCATCCGTCCGCCGGGCCGCACCATGCCGCCGGTCCGGCGCGTCGCTGCCGGCGCATCGGCACCGGCTGTCAAGCGGGCCAGCGGCAGCAGCGAGCAGTGGACCGAGTTCTGACGCCATGAGCCGAGCCGCCGCTGTCGCAGACGAACCGATCGTGGACGACGATCGCGATTTCACCTTCACTGCGCGCGATTTCGATCGCGTGCGCCAGCTGATCCACGGCCGCGCCGGCATCGCGCTGTCGGAATCCAAACGCGACATGGTCTACAGCCGGCTCGGGCGGCGCCTGCGGGCGCTGAACCTGGTGTCGTTCAAGGACTATCTCGACCAGCTCGAAGCGCGCGGCAGCGACGAGGAGTGGCAGGCCTTCACCAATGCGCTGACCACCAACCTGACCTCGTTCTTCCGCGAGGCGCACCACTTCGAGATCCTTCGGGAATTCCTGGCCGGCAAGGGGCGCCACACGCCGGCGAAGATCTGGTGCTCGGCGGCCAGCACCGGCGAGGAACCATATTCGCTGGCGATCACCGCCTGCGAGGCCTACGACTCCCTGACGCCGCCGGTGAAGATCCTGGCCACCGACATCGACACCAACGTGCTGGAAACGGCCGCCGCCGGAATCTATCCCGAGGAGCGGGTCGAGAAGCTCGACGAGGCCCGCAAGCGCCGCTATTTCCGGCGCGGCAGCGGCATCAACGCCGGCAAGGTCCGGGTGATCGACGAGCTGCGCGAGCTGATCACCTTCCGGCCGCTGAACCTGCTCGATGCGCGCTACCCGATGAAGGGGCCGTTCGACGCGCTGTTCTGCCGCAACGTGATGATCTACTTCGACAAGCCCACGCAGCGCGACATCCTGCTGAAGATGGCGCCGCTGTTGAGCCCCGACGGCCTGTTCTTCGCCGGCCATTCGGAAAGCTTCTTCCATGCGACCGACATCGTCACCTCGATCGGCCGTACCGTGTATCGCCGCACGCCGCCCCGGGGCTGAGCGCCATGTACGAGATGCGCAAGGTGCGCGACAAGGTGCAGAAGATCGCGGCGCCGACCACCTACTTCGATCCGAAGTTCAACGCCCATGCGATGAAGGTGCTGCCGGGCGAGTACATCGTCACCGATCGCGACGTGATGCTGGTGACCGTGCTCGGCTCCTGCGTCAGCGCCTGCATCCGCGATCCGCTGGCCGGCGTCGGCGGCATGAACCACTTCATGCTGCCGGACCTGGAGAACGGCGGCGCCGCCAACGAAAGCGCGCGCTACGGCTCCTATGCGATGGAAATGCTGATCAACGAACTGCTCAAGCGCGGCGCCGCGCGCAGCCGGCTGGAATGCAAGGTGTTCGGCGGCGGCGCGGTGCTGGCCGGCTTCACGCATTCGAACGTCGGCAAGCGCAACGGCGATTTCGTGCTGCGCTATCTGGCCACCGAAGGGATTCCCGTCGCGGCACAGGACTTGTACGACACCTGCCCGAGACGCGTGCACTACTTCCCGCTGACGGGCCGGGCGCTGGTCAAGCGCCTGGCGTCCGCCAATGACACCGAGGTTCTGGCCAGCGAAAGCCTGTACCGGCACAAGCTCGCCGAATCTCCCACTGCTGGCTCCGTGGAGCTTTTCTGATGCCCAACAAGATCATCAAGGTCCTGATCGTCGACGACTCCGCACTGATGCGGCAGTTGCTGACCGAAATCATGTCGAGCGACCGCGAACTCGAAGTGGTCGGCGCCGCGCCCGATCCTTTCGTCGCCCGCGACCTGATCAAGGCCCTGAACCCCGACGTGCTGACGCTGGACGTCGAGATGCCGAAGATGGATGGCCTGACCTTCCTCGAAAATCTGATGCGGCTGCGGCCGATGCCGGTGGTGATGGTGTCGTCGCTGACCGAGAAGGGCGCCGAAGTGACCCTGCAGGCGATGGAACTCGGTGCCGTGGATTTCGTCACCAAGCCGAAGATCGATCTCGCCGCCGGCATGCGCAGCTACACGGCCGACCTGATCGCCAAGGTGAAGTCGGCGGCCCGCAGCCATGTCCGGCCGCCGCCGTTCCCGAAGCCGGCGCCGAAAGGGCCGCTGGCCTCGGTCGGCAACCGCTACCGCACCACCGAGCGCCTGATCGCCATCGGCGCCTCCACCGGCGGCACCGAGGCGATCAAGGAAGTGCTGGAGCGGATGCCGGCCGATGCGCCGGCGATCGTCATCACCCAGCACATCCCGGCGATGTTCTCCGGGCCGTTCGCGCTGCGCATGGATCGCTCGTCGGCGATGGCGGTCTGCGAAGCGCGCGACGGCCAGCAGATCGTGCCCGGCCACGTCTACATCGCGCCGGGCGACCGCCATCTGGAAATCACCCGCAGCGGCGCCCGCTATGTCACCCGGCTGACGGACGCGCCGCCGGAAAATCGCCACCGGCCGAGCGTCGACGTGCTGTTCAAGTCGGTCGCGCGCTTCGCCGGCGCCAACGCGGTCGGCTGCATCCTGACCGGCATGGGCGATGACGGCGCCCGCGGCCTGCTGGAGATGCTCAAGGTCGGTGCTCACACGATCGTCCAGGACGAAGCGTCCAGCGTGGTCTGGGGCATGCCCGGCGCGGCTTTCAAGATGGGCGCGGCCGACCGGGCGATCAAGCTCGACAACATCGCCGCCGAACTGCTGAACCTGTGCGCCGCTGACCGGCGGGCGGCCTAGCAGGACCGCTGCCGTCAAGTATTCACCTGGCCCGCCGATCACTCCCCAGCATCCCGTATCCCGCCCTGCTGCAGCCGCTGCCCACGACCACCGACACGCCTTCCCGATCAACCGCGAACCCGGAACCACCGACATGAACGCGATCCAACACAAACCCTGGCTGTTGCCGCTGGCCGGCACCGCCGCCTTCTTCCTGCTGTTTGCCCTCGGTGCCTCGCCTGCTGCCGTCTGGGCCGGCGCCTTGCTGGCGCTGGGCGGCTGGATGGCGTTCGGCTGGGTGGCCCGGCGCGGCGATCGTCGCGAGCGACAGCTGGCCAGCGTGCACGAGGGCCAGCTGCACCATCACCGGCAGATGCTCGATGAACTGCGCGGCGGGCTGATCAACGAATCGACTGGCGTCCAGCACGAGGTGGAGCGGGTGCGCAGCCTGATCCTCGAAGCGGTGCGCAGCCTGACCAGCGCCTTCGAGACGATGAACCGCCAGAGCCAGGCGCAGGAGGCGGCGGTCGGTCGCATCCTGAGCCGTGCCGAAGGTTCCCACGGCGGCGGTGTCGACGTGCAGCACTTCGCCCGCACCGCCAGCCAGCTGATGGAAGGCTTGGTCGACATCCTGGCCGGCGTCAGCCGCCAGAGCGCGACCTCGGTGCAGCACATCGATGCAATGGTCAAGCATCTCGACGCCATCTTCGAGCTGCTGGGCGACGTCAAGACCATTGCTGACCAGACCAATCTGCTGGCGCTGAACGCGGCGATCGAAGCCGCCCGTGCCGGCGAAGCCGGACGCGGCTTCGCGGTGGTGGCCGAGGAAGTGCGCAACCTGTCGGAGCGTTCGACCAGCTTCAACGAGCAGATCCGCAAGCTGGTGTTCAGCTCCAAGGATTCGATCGCCAAGGTCCGCGAAGCGGTCGGCGAGATGGCGACCCGCGACATGAGCGCCAGCCACCAGGCACGCAACGAGGTTGGCCGGCTGATGCAGCAGGTCGAGGAGATCAACAGCGCGGTGGCGGTGTCGGCGCGCGAAGCGCATGCCGCCGGCGAGCAGATCAACGTCGCGGTCGGCCAGGCGGTGCGCTGCCTGCAGTTCGAGGACATCGCCACCCAGGCGCTGGGCTCGGCCCTGCTGCATCTGAACCGGCTGCGCCAGATCGGCGATGAAACCCAGAGTCTGCAGGCGGTGCTGGTCAACGAAGCGCTGCCGCACCCGGCGGCGCCGAGCCCGATGCCCGGCTACCCGCCGGCCGCGCCGGCCTATGTCGCGCCGAAGCCCGCACCAACGATGGCGACGCCGCCGCCTGCGGCGCCGACCGTTGCCGATTCGGGCAAGGCCGACTGGCGCGCGCCGGTGCACAAGCCGGTGGCGCAGCTGTCGATGCAGGCCGGTGCTGTCGAGCTGTTCTGACCCTCAACGGCAGGACCCAAGGGCGGGTGCGGGCGAGAGCGCCGCACTCGCCTTTTTTGATGTCGACGCGACGCGTCGTCGCCCCGATACTGCCGCCGCAATGACCAAACGGCTGCCAACCTGGGTGGAATGGGGTGCCTGGCTGCTGGCGATGAACGCCGGCGGCATCAATGCCGTTGGCCTGCTGAGCTTCGAGCATCAGGCGATCTCGCACGTCACCGGCTCGGTGTCGTGGCTGGGCCTGGAACTGGCGCGCGGGCATCTGGCGGCCAGCCTGCATCTGGCGCTGGTGGTGCTGGCTTTCTTCGCCGGCGCCGCGCTCAGCGGTGCGCTGCTGGAAGACAGCACCTTGCGGCTCGGCCGGCGCTACGGCATCTGCCTGCTGATCGAGGCCGCGCTGCTGGCGGCGGCGCTGCGCGGCTTCCATCACGATGCCCCGACCGCCGCGCTATGGGCCTCGGCGGCCTGCGGCATCCAGAACGCGATGGTGTCGACCTACAGCGGTGCGGTGATCCGCACCACCCACGTCACCGGCATCGTCACCGATCTCGGCATCGCGCTCGGCCACTGGCTGCGCCGGCTGCCGGTCGATGCCCGTCGCGTACGCCTGCACCTGCTGGTGCTGGCCGGTTTCACGGCCGGTGCCGTGGCCGGCGCCCGGGCCTGGCTGGAATGGGGATTCGCAGCGCTGTGGGGGCCGGTGCTGATCTGTCTGGCGCTGGCGGCGGCCTATGGCGTCGTCCACCTGCAGCGGCCGGCACCGGCCGACTGAAAGCGGAGACCGGGCTGGCGGCTGTGTGACCGGGTTCATCGTGGCCGCCGTGCGGCGCTGTCGGCGACCGATGCGCTTCGCTAGATTCGCAGCGCTGGCGGCGCCTGCCGCGCGACGGCCAGCATCTCGATTCCTGACGGAGGATCACGCCATGCCCAGCCTCACCGCCGCCCTGCGCAACGAGTACGAAGCCCTGTTCAACCGCTGCGTGATCAATCCGGGCAAGGCCAAGCTGGTCGCTGGCCTGGTCGACAAGCTGCTGGCGAATCGCGGCCGCTACGATGCGGTGTCGAAGCTGACCGGCGTGCCGTGGCATTTCATCGCCGTCACCCACAACATGGAGTCGAGCCAGAACTTCGCGCGCCATCTCCACAACGGCGATCCGCTGACGGCGCGCACCGTGCAGGTGCCGGCCGGTCGGCCCGCCAGCGGCTCGCCGCCCTTCACCTGGGAAGCCAGCGCCGTCGACGCGCTGGCGATGAAGAAGCTCGGCCCCGACATCGACTGGAGCCTGGCCGGCACGCTGTACCGGCTGGAGCTGTACAACGGCTGGGGCTATCGCACCTATCATCCGGAAACCCTGTCGCCGTACCTGTGGGGCGGCTCGAACCACTACGTCAGTGGCAAGTACGTGAAGGACGGCGTCTGGTCGCCGACGGCGGTCAGCGACCAGTGTGGTGCGGCGGTGCTGCTGCGCCGGCTCGCGGAGCTGGGTCAGGTTCGCTTCGTGACCGCTGCGCAGACGCTGCCGCGCTATGCGACGACGCGGCCCAAGGAGACTGCGGTGGCGAGCCAGGTCGAGTCGCTGCAGCGCTGGCTGAGCGGCTTCCCGCAGATCTTCCTGAAGGTGGACGGCGTGCCGGGCCCGAATACCTCGAACGCCTACAAGGCGGTGACCGGCCAGTACCTGCCCGGCGATCCGCGCGGTTGATCGGTCACTGACGCCGGCGGTTTCTGCGGGGGCCGGCGCGCCAGCGGCGGGTCAGGACGACGAGGCGGTCGGCGGCGCGCGGTCCAGCGGCCGGCGCGAACTGAGGCCCCAGCGCCACAGCGCGTCGGCCGGAATCGGCAGCACCAGGAACCAGTGCTCCAGCACCGCCAGCGACAGCAGGGTGGCGAGGAAGCCGAGCGACACGGCGTCATGGCTGCCGTCGTCGGCGTTGATGGCCAGCCGCCAGAGCAGCGTGGCGATGGTGGTGGCGGCGATCACCGGCCACGGGAACAGCAGGTTCATCGGCCGCCGCGCGAAGTAGGTCTGCAGGTAGCGCAGGTGGTCGGGCAGAAAACTTTCCGACAGGTTGCGGACGCCGAGGAACACGTTGAGCTTGGCGCTGGTGCGCATCGCCCACAGGATCAGGAAGGTCCACAAGCCGGTGCTGTTCGGCGCATCCCAGGTCACCACCGTCACCAGCAGCGCGCCGGCCGCCAGGGCGATCTCGTGGTGCAGCACCGCTTCCAGCGCGTAGCGCGCGCGTTGCAGGCCGCGCGCGCCGGGCGGGCAGGGGGAACGCCGGGGGCCGGTGATGAAGCCCATCAGAAAGCTCATCTCCAGCCAGCCCCAGACCGCGAGGCTGGCGGTGAACGCCAGCGTCGCGCCGACCGGGCTCGGGTCGCCGGCGCTGCTCGACAGCAGTTGCACGGCACCCAGCAGCAGCACCGACGCGGCGCCCAGGCTGTAGCGGTAGGTGCGCGGCGGCAGGCCGTCGAGCCACAGGATCGCGCCGGTGGCGAACCACCAGACGAACAGCGTGTAGGCGACGGTCAGGGCGAGGTCGGTCATCGCGGCCGGAGAACGGTCGGGAGCGGGCGGCTCGGCGGTCGCGGTCCGCAGGCGGACGCGTGACGCGCGGCGCTACCAGCTCGGCGACAGCCGGACATCGGCCGGCAACCGGTGTTCGATGACCGGGATCGTGTACAGGCGCAGGAAGGTCAGTGCCGCCGAAGCGCCGTAGCCGATGCGCCGGATCGCGTTCAGCAGGCCGCCGCCAGCACGGGCCCGGTCATTGGCGGTGGAGATCGCCAGCAACTTTTCCAGGCAGGCGCGGAAGCGCGGGTGATCGATGTCGACGGTGAACGGGAACACCTGCTTGGAGATCTCCGAGGTGATGCGGAACACCTCGTAGTCGTACTGGCGCGGGTCGATCGCCAGCGCATCGTGCATCTCCGGGCGCGACTGGTCGCGCACGAACATGGTGGCGTAGACGGCCAGCACGAAGAAGCGGATCCACAGCCGGTTGCGGCCTTCCAGCAGCTTCGGATTGGCCCGCATCAGCAGCGCGAAGCTTTCGCCGTGGCGGAATTCGTCGTTGCACCACTGGTCGAACCAGCCAAAGATCGGGTGGAACTTGAGCTCCGGGTGCTTCTCGATCTGCCGGAAGATGGTGATGTAGCGGGCATAGCCGATCTTTTCGCTGAGGTAGGTGGCGTAGAAGATGAACTTGGGCTTGAAGTAGGTGTACTTCTTGGCCCGGGTCAGGAAGCCGAGATCCACCGCGATGCCGAAGTCCTTCAGCCACTGGTTGATGAAGCCGGCATGGCGGGCTTCATCGCGCGCCATGTAGCCGAACAGTTCCTTCATGTCCGGGTTGTCGACGTTCTTCTTGATCTCGTTATAGAGCACGCAGCCGGAGTATTCGGAGGTGATCGACGACACCATGAAGTCGACGAACTCCTTGTGCAGCCCTTCCGGCAGATCCGAGTAGTCGGCCATCAGATTGGCCGGCCGGGTGAAATGGACCTTGTTGTTGTCGGCCTTGTACTCGTCCATCAGCGACTGCCACTGGGCGCGGATCGGCGATACGTCGATCGCGTCCATCGCTTTCATGTCCGTGGTGTAGAAGCGCGGCGTCAGCAGCGTGTCTTCCTGCGCGCGGCGCGTGGTCTCGTTCGGCAGTCGGGCTGCGGCGGGGGCGCTGGCGGTGGCTGTGCTCATGGGATGCTCGGCAGGACAGAATTCAAGGGAATCGACGGCGATCAGCCGGCAGGCGCGTGCAGCGAATGGCCACCCGCCGCGTTGACGGCCGCGCCGGCAGGCAGCAGGCGGGCGAAATCGCTGATGTTTTCCGAGCCGAACGAGCCCAGGTCCAGGCGCTCGCCGGTCGCCGGATCGGCCAGCAGCAGGTGGCCGTCGCCATGCAGGCTCAAGTGGAACGGCAGTTCGCGGCCGATGCCGGCCTTGCGCCGCTCGCGGACCAGCGCCCGCACCATGCCGCGCATGAAGTTGTCCTGACCGGGCGCGATGGTGTCGATCCGCTCGCCGCTGGCGTCGTCAAAGATGCCGATGTCGCCACCCTGCAGATCCTCGAAACGCAGCGCGCGCTCGGAGACGATCGCGGCATCGGTCACCGCGCTGCCGGCCGGGGCGCCGCCGTGGCGGGCATCGAGGCGGCTGTCGATGGCCAGCGCGAAGGCCAGCCCGATCGCGGTCAGCACCGCATACAGCGGCAGGCGCAGGTTGGTTTCGCGGCGATCGGCAGGTGTGGCGTTCATCGGGCGGGTCCGGGCGGGCAAGGGAAGGGCGATCAGCCGCCGACGGTTGCCGACAGGTCGGCCAGCGGCCGCGTGCGGATCGACGTCGACTGACCCACCGGCAGCGCCGTGCCGCCGCTGGCCTGGGCGATCGCCTGCGCCAGCAGTGCCGCGACCTGACGCGGCTGCTCGATCGACCGCAGCATCGGCTCGGTCTGGCGGAACTGCCAGGGCTTGGCGTGCGGCCACAGATGCGCGTAGGCGATGCTGTTGCCGTCGCTGAAGCGCAGCGGGATGTCGCCGGTGCCTTCGGCGTGTTCGCGCAGTCCGGCCGAGGCGACCACGGCATGCGGGAAGTTGAAGGTGATCTCCAGCACCACGCCAACCCGCATCAGCACCCGCCGGCTGGTGATCGTGTACCAGGTCGCGCGCGCCGTGAGCCAGGCGACCAGCGCCAGCATCGCCAAGCCGGCGCCCGCCAGCGGCAGCAGGTAGCTCATCGCCTGCAGGGCATCCGCCGGATGGCCGCCGCTGGCCAGCACCGCCACGCCGCGCGAGCCGATCAGCAGCGCGAAGTAGATGGCGATGCTGCGGCCGTGAAAGGCGCGCCGGTACAGCGAGGTCCAGCGCGGCGCGCCCTGCCAGAGCACGCGTTCGCCATCCGGCAGCGGCTCTGGCAGTTCGCGCACGCCAGCGAAGTTGTAGTCGTCGTGGTGCGGCGCGCGGTCGCTCACAGCAGCGGCCCGAGGCGATCCGGCGTGGCGTACAGCGTGCCGGCGCCGTAGTAGCCGGCGATCATGTCTTCCTCGCGCAAGGTCACCTGCTGCGGCGTGCGGATCTTCGGCACATCGGCGAACTGGCTGCCGAGGATCGCGCCGACCTTCACCGTGCCGTCGCCGGCCACGGTCGCGAAGTTCCAGGGCAGCAGCACCGTGCTGCCGTCGGCGACCTGCACTTCGAAGTAGCGGAACAGCCGCTCGGAGCGATCGACCCACAGATCGACGCAGATGCCGCCGGACTTGCCGTCGGCGCCGAGCACGCGCTTGCCGCGCGGGTCCGGATCACCCTTGGCGACGCCGTAGTCCGGGTCGCTGCGCAGCGGCACGATCTTCGGCGTGCCGGTCAGCTCCAGGTCCGGATGATCGTCGCGCTCGGTCCAGGCGCCGGGGCCGACGCCGGCCAGCAGCGGGTTGCCGGTCGGCACCAGCGGCGAATCCGGGTTGCGGTCGAGGCGACGCGCCTTCAGCTGCTCCGGCGGGCCGGCCTTCCAGGCTTCCGGCACGGTCTTGGTACCGCCGTGCGGCAGCAGATAGGTCTTCGGGTCCGGGCGGCCGCCCAGACCTTCCTGCAGCTGGTTCGGCGAGCGGTCGGCAGTTTCCAGCGGATAGCCTTCGCGCTGGCCCTCGCGATGCAGGTAGATGACCAGGGCAGCGAAGAAGCCCCAGAACAGATAGAGCGCGACTTGGGCGATATCGATGCTCGCCGTGATGGCACCGTGATTCATTGTGTTACCTCCTCCCGTAGATTCATCGACTGCAGGTTGGGCCAGACGGCGTCGTCGCCGCCGGTACCGACAAGTTCATCGCGTTCGGCCGAATGGCGAACCAGCGGGCCGATCGCCACCAGCGTCGCGAACAGCAGACCGAGTTCCAGGTGATAGACGACCGTGTAGCCGGTGGCCGGTCCTGCGAGTCCTTCGCCGAGTGCGCCGCTCAGCGCCAGATGGGCGATCGCGTCGCGCAGCAATCCGCTGATGGCGATCGCGCCGCCGGCGGCCGTCGCCTGCACCGCGCCCCAGACGCCGAGCGCCAGTCCGATCTGCTGCTGCGGCGCCAGGCTCATCGCGGCGGTCAGCGTGCAGTGGCCGAACAGGCCGCTGCCGATGCCGATGCCGGCGACGCCGATCGCGAACAGCAGGGTCGAGGCCATTGGCGCCGACAGGATCAGCGCCGAGAACGCGGCGATGCCGACCACCGCGCCATAGGCCGCCATCCGGTAGGGATCGACGCCGCGCACCAGGGCGCGTGCGGCGATCACGAAGCCGGCCAGTCCGCCCAGCGCCAGCGCGGCGGTCAGCGCCGTGGTCGACGCCACGGCCAGATGCAGCACCTCGCCGCCGAAGGGTTCGAGCAGGATGTCCTGCATCGAGAACGCCACGGTGCCGAGGCCGAGCGCGATCAGCCGGCGCCGCGCATGGCTGCGGTGGCTGAAGCTCCGCCAGGATTCGCGGAACGACGGTGTCGGCAGCGCGTGCGCAGTGCGGGCCGGAGCGCGCGCCTCCTGCTTCCACAGCGCCACCAGATTGAGCAGCATCGTCACTGCCGCCGATCCCTGGATCACCTGGATCAGCCGCAGCTGGCTGAAATCGCGCAGCAGCAGGCCGAACAGCAGCGCACTGAGCGCCATGCCGATCAGCAGCATCGAACACATCAGCGCCACGACTCTGGGCTGCGATTCGACCGGCGCCAGGTCGGTGGCCAGCGCCAGACCGACGGTCTGCGTGGTGTGCAGTCCGGCGCCGACCAGTAGGAAGGCGATGGCGGCACCGATCTGGCCGACGATAGGGTGCTGCAGCGAATCGCCGGACAGCAGGATCAGCGCGAACGGCATGATCGCCAGTCCGCCGAACTGCAGCATCGAGCCGAACCAGATGTACGGTACCCGCCGCCAGCCGAGAAAGGACTTGTGGGTGTCGGACTTGAAGCCGATCAGCGCCCGGAACGGCGCGAACACTAGCGGCAGCGCCACCATGAAGCCGACCAGCCAGGCCGGCACGTGCAGCTCGACGATCATCACCCGGTTCAGCGTGCCGATCAGCAGCGCCAGTGCCATGCCGACCGACACCTGGAACAGCGACAGCCGCAGCAGCCGCGACAGCGGCAGCTCGACGGTCGCGGCATCGGCGAACGGCAGAAAGCGGGTCGACACCCGGCTCCAGGTCGATGCGAAGGTCGGCCGCGCTGGCAGGGGCTCGCTCATGCGCGTTGCAATTCGAAAGCCTGGCTCTTGTAGAAGCCGCTGGTCACCAGCCGGGTCTGCGCGAACGTCCAGCCGCTGGCTTCGGGCCGGTTCTTCAGCAGGCCGCACAGCGTCTGCGCGGTGACCGGCACGATGGCCGGTGCCCGGTCGCCGCGCGGAAACAGCAGGCCGATGCTGTGCATGACCGTCAGCAGCGCGGTCTTCGGCGCGAAGGTGATGGCCATGCTGTGACGCGTGCGCTGCATCAGCGCGGCCACGGTGTCGGCGATGTCGGCCGGCTGGTAGTGGATCAGCGAATCCATCGCCACCACATGGTCGAACATGCCAAGCGCCGGGTTCAGCATGTCGCCGACGTGAAATTCGATGGTGCCTTTCAGATCGGTCGGTGCGCGCTCGCGGGCGACGTTGACCAGGTTGCCGGCGATGTCGATGGCGACCACGTCGGCCCCGCGCCGTGCGGCTTCCACCGCCAGCGCGCCGGTGCCGCAACCGGCATCGAGGATACGCCGGCCGCTGAGGTCATCCGGCAGCCAGCCGAGCAGCGTGCCGCGCATCTCGTCGCGGCCGGCGCGCACGGTTTCGCGGATGCGGCTGACCTTGGCGGTCGAGGTCAGCCGCGCCCAGGTATCGGCCGCCGTACGGTCGAAGTAGGTTTCCAGCTGGCCGCGCCGGCTGTCGTAACGGGCGCGCGCGGTGTCCGGGGCGGCGCTCATCACTCGAACCCGAGAAGGTCGAAGATCTCGCGATCCTTCAGCGGCGAGGTCAGCTGCGGCTTGGTGCCGAGCCAGAGTCCGGCGGCGAGGCGCAGGTACTCGTCCTGCACGGCACGGATTTCCGGCACGTCTTCCATCTCGAACATGGTCGCCTTCTTGAGCCGCGAGCGGCGGATGGCATCGAGGTCGGGAAAGCGGGCCAGGGTGGTCAGCCCGATCGCGGCGTTGTACTTGTCGATCTGGTCGGTTTCTCGCGAGCGATTGGCGATCACGCCACCGAGCCGGACGTTGTAGTTCTTCTGCTTGGAGCCGATCGCGGCGACGATGCGGTTCATCGCGAAGATCGAGTCGAAATCGTTGGCGGCGACGATCAGCGCGCGGTCGGCATGCTGCAAAGGCGCGGCGAAGCCGCCGCAGACGACATCGCCCAGCACGTCGAAGATCACCACGTCGGTGTCTTCCAGCAGGTGGTGTTCCTTCAGCAGCTTCACCGTCTGGCCGACCACATAGCCACCGCAACCGGTGCCGGCCGGCGGGCCGCCGGCTTCGACACACATCACGCCGTTGTAGCCCTCGTAGACGAAGTCTTCCGGGCGCAGCTCCTCGCCATGGAAATCGACCGACTCCAGGATGTCGATGACGGTCGGCACCAGCCGCTTGGTCAAGGTGAAGGTGGAGTCGTGCTTGGGATCACAGCCGATCTGCAGCACGCGCTTGCCGAGCTTGGAGAACGCCGCTGACAGGTTGGAGGACGTGGTGCTCTTGCCGATGCCGCCCTTGCCGTAGACGGCAAACACCTTGGCGTTGCCGATCTTCTGCGATTCGTCCAGGTGCACCTGCACGCTGCCGGCGCCATCCGGCGGTGGCATGACGCGACGGACGGTGGAAACGGGGATATTGCCAATGGTGCTCATGCAGCCTCCGCGAGGTGAACGCCTTCGAGCCGGTCCTCGAGTTCGAGGCCGGCGGACTTGAGCGCTTCGAGTGTCTTGTCGTCCGGGCACCAGTAGCTGCGCTCGGTGGCTTCCAGCAGGCGGCTCGCGACTTTCGCGGAGGCCGTCGGATTCAGGCTGGCGAGGCGTTCGCGCATCGCCGGGTCCAGCACGAAGGTTTCGGCCAGCTGCTGGTAAACCCAGGGCTGGACCTGTCCGGTGGTCGCTGACCACGCGAAGGTGTTGGTGATGTGGCTCTCGATCTGGCGCACGCCTTCGTAGCCGTGCTTGAGCATCCCCTCGTACCACTTGGGATTCAGCATCCGCGTGCGGGTTTCCAGCGACACCTGTTCGGAAAGCGTGCGCACCGTGCCGGCGCCTGTGGTCTGGTCGCCGATGTAGACCGGTGCCGCCGCGCCGCCCTTGGCACGCTGCACGGCGCGGCTGATGCCGCCCAGCGTGTCGAAGTAGGTGTCGATGGTGGTGACGCCGAGCTCCACCGAATCGAGGTTCTGGTAGGCCAGGTCGACGTTCTTGAGGATGCTCTGCATCAGCGCCGGCTGGGCGCTGGGCGTGCCGTGGCGGCCGAAGGCGAAGCTCTTGCGGCGGCTGTAGGTTTCGGCCAGCTCGTCTTCCTGGTCCCAGCGGCTCGATTCGATCAGGTTGTTGACGTTGGCGCCGTAAGCCCCATCGGCATTGCCGTAGACGCGCAAGCTGGCCGTTTCCAGATCGCAGCCATGCACCGCCTGATAGGCCAGCGCGTGCTTGCGGACGTAGTTCAGCTCCAGCGGCTCGTCGGCGCTGGCGGCCAGGAAGGCGGCTTCGGCCAGCAGCTTGATCTGCAGCGGCAGCAGGTCGCGGAAGATGCCAGACAGGCTGATGACCACGTCGATTCTCGGCCGGCCGAGTTCGGCCTGCGGAATCAGCGTTGCGCCGGCCAGCCGGCCGTAGGCATCGAAGCGCGGCTTCACCCCCATCAGCGCCAGCGCCTGGGCGATCGGCGCGCCTTCGGATTTCAGGTTGTCGGTACCCCAGAGCACCAGCGCCACGGTTTCCGGCAGCGCGTGGCCCTCGTCGAGATGGCGCAGCAGCAGCCGCTGCGTCTGCCGGGCGCCGTCGGCCACGGCAAAGGCGCTCGGAATCCGGAACGGATCGAAGCCGTGCAGGTTGCGGCCGGTCGGCAGGATGTCCGGCGTGCGCAGCAGATCACCGCCCGGCGCCGGCCGGATGAAGCCGCCGTCGAGCGCCTTCAGGATGCCCTCGATCTCGTGCTCTTCGCCGAGCTGGCGATTGATCGTCGACAGCTGTTGCAGCGCATCGCGATGGCTCGGCGTATCGGCCAGCTGGCCATCGGCCAGCGCCCGTTCGAGCGGCAGGCCGGCGACCAGGGCCTCGATGCCGGCGCGTGCCGGCCGCAGCCCGTGCGAGGCCTCGGCGACCGACAGCAGCAGGTCGGTGCGCTCGGCGTCGGAGGGCAGCGCGCCGACCACATGCAGGCCATTCGGGATCAGCGTGTACTCCAGCTCCAGCACCTGGCTGCCGAGCTGCGCAATCCGCGCATCGGCGTCGGCATCGGTCCATTGCGGCTCGGCAGCGGCCAGATCGAGCAACGCCGCCTGCGATTGCAGCAGCGCAGCAAGCGATTCCCGGGCGTGAGCTTCGTCCGGCGTCAGCCCGCGCCAGCGGTCGATCGACGATTTCAGCTCCACAAGGCCGCGATAGAGGCCGGCATGGGCCACCGGCGGCGTCAGGTAGGAGATCAGCGTCGCCTGCGAGCGGCGCTTGGCGATCGCGCCTTCGCTCGGGTTGTTGGCGGCATACAGATACAGGTTCGGCAATGCGCCGATCAGGCGGTCCGGCCAGCAGTCGCCGGACAGGCCGCTCTGCTTGCCGGGCATGAATTCCAGCGCGCCGTGGGTGCCGAAGTGGAGCACCGCATGGGCGCCGAAGTCTTCGCGGATCCAGCGGTAGAACGCGGAGAACGCGTGGGTCGGCGCGAAACCCTTTTCGAACAGCAGGCGCATCGGATCGCCTTCGTAGCCGGGGCCGGGCTGCACTGCGATGGCGACGTTGCCGAAGCACTCGCCGAGAATCTGGATGCTGGCGCCGTCGCTGTTCTGACGGCCCGGAGCGGGGCCCCACTGCGCTTCGATCGCTTTCAGCCAGGGCTCGCGGCGCACGTGGTCGTCGGTTGGAATGCGCGCCATGACATTGGCATCGGCGCCAAAGCGCGCCGCGTTGCCGTGGATGATCCGCTCGCGCAGATCATCGACGGTGACCGGCACGTCGACCCGGTAGCCCTGGGCCTTCATCGCCTTCAGCAGGTGATGCAGCGATTCGAACACCGACAGGTGCGCGGCGGTGCCGATGTTGCCGGCGTTTGGCGGGAAGTTGAACAGCACCACGGCGACCTTGCGTTCGGCGCGTTCGGCGCGCTTCATCGCCACCAGCTTGTCGACCCGCGCGGCCAGCGATTCCGCGCGTTCGACGCAGGTCTGCATGTCTCGGGCGGTGGTCGACGGCGGGAACACGCAGCCGCGCTGGCAGCCCGTGCATTTCGCGCCGGCGGAATCCGAACGGCCGCCGAAGGTGGTCATGCCGGTGGCGCCGTCGAGTTCCGGAATCGCGACCATGATCGTCGACTCCACCGGCATCAGGCCGCGTTCGCCGGCGCCCCATTGTTCGAGCGTCTGGAATTCCAGCGGGTGAGCGGCGACATAGGGCACGTCGAGCTTGGCGAGGATGTCCTCGGCGGCGCGGGCATCGTTGTAGGCCGGGCCGCCGACCAGGCTGAAGCCGGTCAACGACACCACGGCATCGACCGTCGTGCGGCCGTCCTTGATGAAGAACTCCTCGATTGCCGGCCGCGAATCCAGTCCCGACGCAAACGCCGGCACCACGTTCAGACCGCGCGCCTCCAGGGCATTGATGACGCCGTCGTAGTGCGCCGCATTGCCGGCCAGCGGATACGAGCGCAGCAGCAGCACGCCGACGGTACCGCGCTTGCCCTTGCGCGGCAGCGCGTCGGGGGTCTCGGCGATACGGCTCTTCATGCGCGGGTGGTAGATGCCGACGTCCGGGTATTCGGCCGGCAGCTCGGACGAAAGCCGACCGCGCAAGTGACGGCGCGGGCCATCGGCATAACGGTCGACCAGGAAGCGAACCATGTTGACGATGTTGTCTTCCGAGCCGGCCAGCCAGTACTGCAGGGTCAGGAAGTAGGCGCGCACGTCCTGCGCGGTGCCGGGAATGAAGCGCAGCAGCTTGGGGAGCCGGCGCAGCATCTTCATCTGCTCGGCGCCGGCCGTGGTCTTGGCGGCGTTGCCTTCCTTGGCCTTCGGCCTCAGGCGCTTCAGCAGCGCCATTGCACCGCTGGCTTCCTGCTTGCCGTCCATGTTGAAGCGGCCGATGCGGGTCAGCTTGGCAATCTCGGTGGCCGACATGCAGCCGATCATCGCGTCGCAGTGCTCGCGCCTGGCCTGCAGCGCCGGCAGCACCGCATTGAAGTGCTCTTCGACGAACAGCATGGTGTTGATGATCAGATCGCCGCGCGCGATATCGTCATGGCAGCGTTGCAGCGCGGCGGCATCGTTCGCCCATTCGGCGGCGGTGTGCATGCTCAGCACCAGGCCCGGCACTTCGCGGGCCAGCCGTGCGGCGGCCCGCTGCGTGGCGCTGGCCAGGTGGTTGTCCATGGTGACGATGACGACGCGCATCGGCGTCGGCTGCGTCACCGGATCAGCGGCTGAAATGGGCTTTGGCATCGTAGAGCGCCTCGACGGTGATCACCCGGACGCCGCGCTCGCGGGCCCAGCTCTCGGTATTGCGCCGTGCCTTGCCGCGCACGAAGAACGGAATCTTTCCGAGTTCCTTCTCGCCGTCGGTCGACCACACCGGAATGCCGTCCCAGGCCGCGTCGGCCGCAGGTCGGCTGTCAATCGGGGCGACATCGTTGTCGCATGCAGCGCTGACGGCGGCGTTGGCGTCGGCTGGCGCGTCGTTGCGCCGTTCCGTGGCCGGCCCGCCCAGATGCGAGGGCGTGGCTTCGGCATGGAATTCGAAATCGTCCCGGAACATGCCGAGCAGGTGTTCCTCGAGGCCCATCATCAGCGGATGGACCCAGGTATCGAAGATCACGTTGGCGCCTTCGAAACCCATCTGCGGGCTGTAGCGCGCCGGGTAGTCCTGCACGTGCACCGGCGCCGAGATCACCGCGCAAGGCAGGCCCAGCCGCTTGGCGATGTGGCGTTCCATCTGGGTGCCGAGCACCAGTTCCGGCTGCAGCTCGGCGATCTTCGCTTCGACTTCCAGGTAGTCGTCGCTGATCACCGCTTCGACGCCGTAGCCCTTGGCGGCTTCGCGGATCTCGCGGGCCATTTCCCGGCTGTAGGTGCCCAGGCCGACGACCTGGAAGCCGAGTTCGCGGCTGGCGATGCGGGCGGCGGCCAACGCATGGCTGCCGTCGCCGAACACGAACACGCGCTTGCCCGTCAGATAGGTGGAGTCCACCGATTTCGCGTACCACGGCGCGCGCGACGTGGCTTCGTCCAGCGCGGCGGTCGGATCGACGCCAGCCAGCGCGGCGACTTCGCGGATGAATTCGCAGGTCGCGCCGATGCCGATCGGTACCGTCTTGACCATCGGCTGGGCAAAGCTGCGCAGCAGCCAGCTGGCGGCCGGGTTGGCGATTTCCGGATACAGCACGACATTGAAATCGGCATCCGGCAGTCGCCGCAGGTCGTCGATCGAGGCATCGAGCGGCGCCACCACGTTGACGATCACGCCGAGCTTGCCGAGCAGCCCGCGAATCTCGCGGACGTCGTCGCGATGACGGAAGCCCAGTGCGGTCGGGCCGAGCAGATTGCAGCGCGCCGGGCGGTTCGGCGCGCGGTCTTCGCGACGGCTGCCAGGCGGCGGCATCAGCGGGCTGCAGATCGCACGGACCAGCTGGTAGAAGGTTTCCGCCGCGCCCCAGTTTTCCTTCTTCTGGTACGACGGCAGTTCCAGCGCCACCACCGGAATCGGCAGTTCCAGCGCCGCTGCGAGGCCGCCGGGGTCGTCCTGGATCAGCTCGGCGGTGCAGGAAGCGCCGACCAGCATCGCCGCCGGCTTGAAGCGTTCGAACGATTCCCGCACGGCTTCCTGGAACAGCTGGGCGGTATCGCCGCCGAGGTCGCGCGCCTGGAAGGTGGTGTAGGTGACCGGCGGGCGCTTGCCGCGCCGCTCGATCATCGTGAACAGCAGGTCGGCGTAGGTGTCGCCCTGGGGCGCGTGCAGCACGTAATGGACGTCGGTCATCGCCGTGGCGATGCGCATCGCGCCGACGTGCGGCGGGCCTTCGTAAGTCCAGACCGTCAGTTGCATGGCGATTGCTCAGGCGGCCAGCAGGGCGCGGCGATGCAGCGGCCGAGCGAACAGGCCGGCCAGGTCGGCCGCCTGGTCGAAGCCCTGGATCGGCGTGAACACCAGTTCGATCGCCCACTTGGTGGTCATGCCTTCGGCTTCCAGCGGATTGGCCAGGCCGAGGCCACAGACCACCAGGTCCGGCGCGGCGGTGCGGCAGCGATCGAGCTGCCTGTCGACATCCTGGCCTTCACTGAGCACGGTGCCGGCCGGCAGCCAGGCCAGTTCCTGCGCCAGATGGCTGCGGTGCAGGAACGGCGTGCCGACTTCGACCAGCGCCACGCCCAGCTCGCGATGCAGGAAGCGGGCGATCGGGATTTCCAGCTGCGAATCCGGGAAGAAGAACAGGCGCTTGCCTTCGAGCTGCGGACGCAGCCGGGCCAGCGCCTGCCGGGCACGGCTGCGGGCCGGCGCCAGCGCCGCATCGACGGTCTGCGGGTCCAGCTGGAAGGCGCGGGCGGCGGCCTGGAACCAGGCGTGGCTGCCTTCGTCGCCCAGCGGGAACGGCGCGGCGATACGCGTGGCGCCGCGATTCTCCAGCGCCCGCGCGGTATCGGCGAGGAACGGCTGGGCGAGCAGGTAGCGGGTGTTCGGGCCGATTGCCGGCAGCAGGTCGGAGCGTCGTGGCGGCAGGAACTGCACCTGCGTCAGGCCCATTGCGGCGAACAGCCGGCGGAACTGGTCCTCGACGACGTCGGCGAGGCTGCCGACCACCAGCAGCGATTCCTCGGCGGTGTCCGGCAGGCCCGGCACCAGCGCCGCCAGGCAGGCGTCTTCGCCCTGGGTGAACGTGGTTTCGATGCCCGACCCGGAGTAGTTCAGCACCCGGACCTTCGGCGCATGCACGGTGCCCAGCCGCTGGGCGGCGCGCGACAGATCCAGCTTGATCACTTCCGAAGGGCAGGAGCCGACCAGGAACAGCAGCTTGATGTCCGGCCGGCGGGCCAGCAGCTGGGCGACCACGCGGTCCAGTTCGTCGTTGGCGTCGGACATGCCGGCCAGATCGCGCTCGTCGATGATCGCGGTGCCGAAGCGCGGCTCGGCGAAGATCATCACGCCGGCAGCCGACTGGATCAGGTGGGCGCAGGTGCGCGAACCGACCACCAGAAAGAACGCGTCCTGGATCTTGCGATGCAGCCAGATGATGCCGGTCAGCCCGCAGAACACTTCGCGCTGGCCGCGTTCCTTCAGCACCGGCGCATCGCTGCAGCCCCCGGCATTCTTCGGCTGGACCACGACGGGGACGGCGGCGAGGGCGCTGCTCATCGGGCTGGAACTCCGGAAGCCAGCGGGAAGGGGGTGCCGGCTGCGGCGGCAGGCGCGGCGGCGTCGAGGCGCGCCAGCCGCAGTTTCCAGACGAATTGCGCGGCGTTGACGACGTAAGTGGCGTAGGCAACCAGCGCCACCAGCATCTGCTGGCGAAGGCTCAGGCCGCCGCTCAGCAGGCCCCACAGGTGCAGCGTGTGCAGGGCGATCACCACCATGCTGACGGCGTCTTCCCAGAAGAAGGCCGGCGCGAACAGGTACTGGCCGAACACCACCTTCTCCCAGATCGCCCCGGTGACCATGATCGTGTACAGCGTCAGGGTCTTGACGACGATCGACAGCGTGGCGGCCTGCTCGCCCTGGCCGGTGGTCAGGTAGCGGAGCACCAGCACCAGACTGACCAGGAAAACCACGAACTGGACCGGCGCCAGCAGGCCCTGGACCAGGGTCCAGCGGCTGCCATCGCGGCGCGCCCGCTCGGCTGGCGAGTAGAGCGGCCTGCGTGCACTGGAACCGCCCTCCGCCTCTCGCATGCCCGTTCTCCGCCGGTGATGACGCCTGTGACCGAATCTAGACCGCGTGGCGTCGACTGTCAATTTAGATTGACGTAATTGAATTGTTACATACACGATGGCGGCAGCAAGCCCTGCCGGGCGTTTTGACCCTCTGCAGGTCGAGTGCAACAATCCGCGCGCTCGACCTATGGTTCGTCAGAGCCAAATCCCCCTCCGCGTCGACGCTTGACATTCGCGGCAAGGACTTGGTCGCACCGGCACACGCCGGGCGCCGGGTTCACGCCGATGCTGCGGGTCATTACAAAAGCGTTGATTGAGAGGGAAATCAAATGCTTGGATTCAATCAGGGTGGTAGGCCGTTGCCGTCAGCGCGAGATCGAAGCGTCGAAACCGTGACGGAGCCCGGCACCGGTGCGCCCGGCGTGCTGGTAGCGGTCGGCGAAGCGGAGATCGCGCCGCTGATCCGCACGATCGAGTCGGAAATCATTCCGCGCCTGCTCTTGGCCCACAAAGGTGCGGCCAGCCTGGCGGCGGAGACTGGCGTGCTCGGCGAGCTGCCGACCCGCGAGCACATCGCCGAGTTCGCCGGCCTGGTCCTGGTGCAGGACGCCACGGCGGCGTCCCGCTACATCGAGGCGATGGTCGATCAGGGTTTCCTGCTCGAAACGCTGTACCTGCACCTGCTGGCGCCGGCAGCGCGTCACATCGGCGAACTGTGGAGCCAGGACCTTTGCGATTTCGTCGAGGTGACGATGGCGCTGGGCCGCATCCAGCACGTGATTCGCGAGTTCAGCCCGTCGTTCCGCGAAACCCGTGAAAGCGCGCCGGCCGAGGCGCGGCGGATCCTGCTGGCGCCGGCTCCGGGCGAGCAGCATGCAATGGGCTTGATGATGCTGCGCGAGTTTTTCCTGCGGGCGGACTGGGAGGTGGTCGGCGGGCCCAGCACGTCGAGCGAGGAAGTGGCCGTGCAGCTGGCAAGCCAGTGGTTCGACGTGATCGGCATTTCGGTCGGCTCGGAATGCCGGCTCAACGGCTTGGCCTCGTGGCTGGCGGCGCTGCGCCGCGTGTCGCACAACCCGTCGGTACGGATCATGCTCGGGGGGCCGGAGCTGACGGCCAATCCGCAGCTGGCCGGGCTGCTGGGCGCCGATGCCACCGCCAGCGATGCGCGCACGGCGGTGCTTGAGGCTGAGATACTGGCGCCCCAGCGGGCGAATCCCCAATGAATTCGGCGACGGGTTGTTCCGCAATCATCACGAGGCAGGCTTGGACGATATCCGCAAGGCAGGCGCGCACGACGGTGGCCCGAGTGGCCGAGCCATGAATCGCGAGACCACCGGTGACGGCGTGCTCGGCGCCCTCGACGCCGACGCGGCCAGCAACCTGATCGCGGCGGCGGCCGATGTCGCCCTGGTGCTCGACGGCAACGGCGTGATCCGCGATGTCGCCCTCGGCAGCGAGGACATGCTGCTCGAAGGTTGCCGCAAGTGGATCGGTCAGACCTGGGCGGAAACGGTGACGGTCGAAAGCCGGGCCAAGGTTGAAAGCCTGCTGCGCGACGCGACATCGAAGACCGAGCGCCGCTGGCGCCAGGTCAACCATCACTCGGCGCGCGGCACGGACGTGCCGGTGCTGTATTCCGCTGTGCAGGTCGGCGCCGAAGGGCAGGTGGTGGCGTTCGGGCGCGACCTGCGGCCCAATGCCCAGCTGCAGCAGCGGCTGGTCGATGCCCAGCAGTCGATGGAACGCGACTACTGGCGCCTGCGCCACGTGGAAACCCGCTACCGGTTGCTGTTCCTGTCGTCGCTGGAAGCGGTCCTGATCGTCGACGCCGCCACCCAGAAGATCGTTGAAGCCAATCCGGCCGCCGGCGACCTGCTGGGCGAGAACGCCCGCAAGGTTGTCGGCCGCGCGTTCCCGGAAGGTTTCGACAGCGACAGCATGGCGGCGATCGGCCTGCTGCTGGCGCGCGCCCGCGCAGTCGGGCGCGGTGACGACATCCGCGTGAGGCTGCTGACCGACGCCCGCGAATTCCTGATCGCCGCGTCGATGTTCAGCCAGGACAACGGCTCGTTCTTCCTCGTCCGGCTGTCGCCGACCCGCGGCGATGCTCCGGATTCCGCCGTGCCGAGATCGATCGTCAAGGTCATGGAAAGCATGCCGGACGGCTTCGTCGTCACCGATCCCGAAGGCCAGGTGATCAGCGCCAACCGCGCGTTCATCGACATGACCCAGGCGGTCACCGAGGCGCAGCTTCGCGGCGAATCGCTGGAACGCTGGCTGGGCCGCTCGGGCGTCGATTTCAGCGTGCTGATCGGCAGCATCCGCCAGCACGGCTCGGTACGCCTGTTCTCGACTGTGCTGCGCGGCGAGCATGGCGCGACCAGCGATGTCGAGGTGTCGGCGGTCTCGGTGCCGCACGGCGATCTGCCCTGCCTCGGCTTCACCATTCGCGACGTTGGCCGACGCACTTCCTCGTCGGTGGCGGCACGGGTGAGCCAGGAACTGCCGCGCTCGGCGAACCAGCTGACCGAACTGGTGGGGCGCGTGTCGCTGAAGGAACTGGTCCGGGAGTCGACCGACCTGATCGAGAAGCTGTGCATCGAGGCGGCGCTCGAACTGACGCGCGACAACCGGGCATCGGCGGCCGAGATGCTGGGGCTGAGTCGCCAGAGCCTGTACGTCAAGCTGCGCCGCTACGGCCTCGGCGATCTTGGTCCGGACGAACCGGAGCCGGCGGCGTGACCTCGCCGTGATGAGCTTCCTCGGCGTCCCGCTGTTCGAGTGGGCCGGCCTGGCGCTGGCACTCGGACTCGGCGTCGAGGCCTGGCTGACGATCCGCAAGCCGTCGGCATCCGACAAATCACCCGACGACGCCGAGCGCTGAAGCGTCCACCCGGACGGACAGTCGCCGACTGTCAGATTAAATTGACGATATCGGGCATCCGTGTAAGCCTCGGCTGACATTTCAGCTGCAGGTCTGCCTCCCGGATTGCCATGGATCGTCCCGCGCTCGCCACCGTCGCCGAACTGCTGAAGCCGATCACCTGGTTTCCGCCGATGTGGGCTTTCGGCTGCGGCGTCGTCGCATCGGGTGTTGCGCTGGCCGGCAACTGGCCGCTGATCGTGGTCGGCGTCTTGATCGCCGGGCCGCTGGTCTGCGCGACTAGTCAGGCGGTCAACGACTGGTACGACCGCGAGGTCGACGCCATCAACGAACCGCAGCGGCCGATTCCCTCCGGTCGCATGCCCGGCCACTGGGGGCTTTACATCGCCATCGGCTGGACGATCCTGTCGATCGTCGTCGCCACCTTGCTGGGGCCGTGGGGTTTCGCTGCAACGCTGCTGGGGCTTGCGCTGGCCTGGGCCTACAGCGCGCCGCCGATCCGCCTGAAGCGCAATGGCTGGTGGGGCAACACCGCCTGCGCGGTTTCCTACGAGGGTCTGGCCTGGGTGACCGGCGCCGCCGTGATGAGCGGCGGCGCCACGCCGGATGCGCGCTCGCTGTTGCTGGCGGCGCTGTACAGCGCCGGTGCGCACGGCATCATGACCCTCAACGACTTCAAGTCCATCGAAGGCGATCGGCGCAGCGGCATCGATTCGCTGCCGGTGCTGCTCGGCGTCAACGGCGCGGCGCTGACCGCCTGTGCCGCGATGGCCGTGCCGCAGATTGGCGTCGTGGCGCTGCTCGGGTACTGGCAGATGCCGGCCCACGCCTTCGGCGTGGCGGTGCTGCTGGCCCTGCAGCTGCTGATGATGCGGCGCTTCCTGGCTACGCCGGCGCGGTTGGCGGTCTGGTATTCCGGCTTCGGCATCCCGCTCTACGTCGCCGGGATGATGGTCAGCGCGTTCGCGCTGCGGGTATCCGGCGCCGGAGCCCTGTCGTGACGTCGTCGGCGATGCTCGGCTGGTTCGGCATCGTCCGGCTTGGCTTCGTGCAGGCCGCGCTGGGCGCGATCGTGGTGATCGCGACTTCGACGATGAACCGGGTGATGGTCGTCGAACTGGCGTTGCCGGCGATGCTGCCGGGCGCGCTGGTGGCGCTGCACTACGCGGTGCAGATCCTGCGGCCGCGTCTCGGCTTCGGATCCGATGAAGGCGGGCGGCGCACGCCGTGGATCGTCGGCGGCATCGCCGTGCTCGGACTTGGCGGCGTGCTGGCCGCTGCCGGCATCGGTCTGATGGCCGCCCAGGCGGCGGCCGGAATCGCGCTGGCGGTGCTGGCCTTCGTGCTGATCGGCGTCGGGGTCGGCGCGGCCGGTACCTCCTTGCTGGTGCTGCTCGCCAAGCAGGTCGAGCCCGGCCGTCGCGCGGCGGCCGCCACCATCGTCTGGATGATGATGATCGTCGGCTTCGTCGCCACCACGGTGGTGGTCGGCAAGCTGCTGGACCCCTACACGCCACAGCGGCTGCTGGCGATCACCGCTGCCGTCGCGGCGGCGGCGCTGGCGATCAGCCTGATCGCCACGCTCGGCCTCGAACCCGCCACGCTCGAACAGTCGCAGCCGGACGGCGCCGAGCCGCCTGCTGGCCGCACGCCGTTCGCGGTGGCGCTGCGCGAGGTCTGGGCCGAGTCGCGGGCGCGGCGCTTCACGATCTTCGTGTTCGTGTCGATGCTGGCCTACAGCGCCCAGGACCTGATTCTCGAACCGTTCGCCGGCAGCGTGTTCGGCTATACGCCGGGCGCTTCGACGCAGCTGGCCGGCGTTCAGCATGGCGGCGTGCTGGTCGGCATGATCCTCGTGGCGCTGGCCGGCACCGGCTGGCGCGGGCGGCGCATCGGCTCGCTGCAGCAGTGGACGGTCGGCGGCTGCGTCGCCTCCTGCCTGGCGCTGGCGGCGCTGGCCGGCGGTGGCCTCGTCGGCGCGTCCTGGCCCCTGCGCGACAACGTGTTCGCGCTCGGCGTCGCCAACGGCGCGTTCGCCGTGTCCGCCATCGGTTCGATGATGAGCCACGCCAGCGAAGGTCGCAGCGGCCGCGAAGGCGTGCGGATGGGCCTCTGGGGAGCGGCGCAGGCCATCGCCTTCGGTGCCGGCGGCTTCGCTGGCGCTGCGGCCAGCGATCTTGCCCGAGCCGCCATCGGGACCGACGGGCCGGCCTACGCGCTGGTGTTCGCGGCCGAGGCGCTGATGTTCCTCGCCGCCGCCCGGCTCGCGACACGGCTGACGGCCGCGCCGGCCGCGCGTCATTCCAGCACGGCATCGACCGCCGGCGCGCCGCTGGCCAGCCAGGCATGAACCATGACCGATATCGAACGCTTTGAAGTGGTGGTGGTCGGCGGCGGACCTTCGGGCGCCACGGCCGCCGACCGGCTGGCCCGCAGCGGCCGTCGCGTGCTGCTGCTCGACCGGGCGGGGCGCATCAAGCCCTGCGGCGGCGCGATTCCGCCGCGCGCCATCCGCGACTACCAGATTCCCGACCACCTGCTGGTGGCGCGGATCGGCTCGGCGCGGATGGTGGCGCCGTCCGATCGGCACGTCGACATCCCGATCGACAACGGTTACGTCGGCATGGTCGATCGCGCGGCCTTCGACGAATGGCTGCGCGAGCGCGCCGAATCGCATGGCGCGGAGCGCCGGACCGGTCACTTCGAATCGATGAGCCGCGATGCAGACGGCGTCGCCTGTATCCACTACCGGCGGCCGGACGGCACGCTCGAATCGGTGCGCGCCACCGCCGTGATCGGCGCCGACGGCGCCCGCTCCCAGCTGGCCCGCCAGCAGGTCAGGGGAGCGGAGCGGATGAAGTTCGTGTTCGCCTATCACGAGATCATCCGGGCGCCGAAAGCCGCCGCCGTCGCCAACGGGATCGATTACGACGCCCGTCGCTGCGACGTGATCTACCGGGGCGCGCTGTCGCCGGATTTCTACTCCTGGATCTTCCCGCACGGCGATACCGTCAGCGTCGGCACCGGCAGCGCCCACAAGGGCTTCTCGATGCGCGGTTCGGTCAGCAGCCTGCGCGCCAGCACCGGCCTTGCAGCCTGCGAAACCCTGCGTCGCGAAGGCGCACCGATCCCGATGAAGCCGCTGAAGCGCTGGGACAACGGCCGCGATGTGGTGCTGGCCGGCGACGCTGCCGGCGTGGTCGCCCCGGCCTCGGGCGAGGGCATCTACTACGCGATGCTGGGCGGCGATCTGGCGGCGCAGGCGGTCGAGGCGCTGCTGGTCACCGGCGATGCCAGTTCGCTAAAGCTGGCCCGCAAGCGCTTCATGGGCGAGCACGGCAAGGTGTTCTGGGTGCTCGGTATCCTGCAGCGCTTCTGGTACGGCACCGAGAAGCGTCGGGAGAGCTTCGTGAAGATCTGCGAGGACCGTGATGTGCAGAAGCTGACCTTCGACGCCTACATGAACAAGAAGCTGGAACGGAAGAAGCCGATGGCGCACGTGCGCATCTTCTTCAAGGACCTGGCGCACCTGTTCGGCCTGGCACGGGCCTGAGGGCGGTACGTCAGGCGCCGCGCACCATGCATGCCTTTTTCGCCAGCGGCCGGGCCGTCGATCTGGTGCTGGCGCTGATGCTGGCCGAAGCTCTGCTGCTCGCCGGTCTGCATCGATACGCCGGCCGGGCGCCACCACCGGACCGCTGGCTGGCCAATCTCGGCTCCGGTTTCTGCCTGTTGCTGGGGCTGCGCGCGGTCATCGCCGGTGCCGCCTGGCCGTGGCTGGCGCTGGCCCTGACCGGCTCGCTGGCGGCCCACCTGATCGACCTCCGGCGACGCTGGCACTGAGGCTTTCCGGAGTCCCCGGAACCGCCTGCCCGAGGCGACAAATGCTATGCGTGGACAAGCACTTGCTGTACCCTGCCGCGCTGCACGCCGCCGCCACTGGGCAGCGGGACCCGGCCGTTCGAAAGGCCGGGCTGTTCGATTCGTCTTCGAGGATTGAATATCGCGCTTCCGGCTTAACCGTGTGCTCCGCACCAACGACATTGAGGCCTTGCGTGGTTTTTCCTTTTGCAGCTGAGCCGGTCTGCCTTCGCGGGAGGGCGGCATCGTGAACGAGCCCGCCGCCAGCGAGGCCGGCAAGCTCGGGGCGTTGTCGAACCTCGCGCCGGAGCTGGCCGACATGCTGGTGTCGATCGCCAGCGACATCGCGCTGGTGGTCGATGACCAGGGCGTGATTCAGCGCATCGCGCTGGGCGGCGGCGAACCGGTGAAGACCATGGCCGACGACTGGCTCGGCCGGCGCTTCGCCGACATCGTCACCATCGAAACCCGCAAGAAGGTCGAGCAGCTGCTGGCCGATGTGTCGGCCACCGGGCTGTCGCGGTCGCGGCAGGTCAATCATCCGTCGCCGCTGGGACTCGATGTGCCGGTCGCCTATTCGGCCGTCCGCCTCGGGCCGGGCGGGCCGCTGCTGGTGGTCGGCCGCGACATGACTGTGGTGTCGGCGATGCAGCAGCGCCTGGTGCACGCCCAGGCCGAGATGGAGCGCGAGTACTGGCAGCGCCGGCAAAGCGAAACCCGCTACCAGCTGCTGTTCCAGATCGCCACCGATCCGGTGCTGGTCGTCGACGCCAGTTCGCTGAACGTGATCGACGCCAATCGCGCGGCTGCCCGCCTGTTCGGCCAACCGTTCGACCAGCTGATCGGCAAGCGCGCGACGCTGCCGCTGCACGACAGCTCGCGCCCGGCGCTGCTGGAACTGTTCGCCACCGCCAAGGCCAGCGGCCGGGCGGCTGACTGCGAGGCGCTGATCGATGGCCCGCAGCGCCGGGTGAGGATTTCGGTGACGCCGCTGCGGACCGAATCCAGCACCGCGCTGCTGATGCGCCTGAAGACGGTCGATCCGCAATGGCAGGTGCCGGAAGCGAACCAGCGGCTGGTGGCGCTGATGGCGCTGAGCCCGGACGCCATCGTCGTCACCGACGGCGAGGGACGGGTGCAGATGGTCAACCCGGCGTTCATCGAGCTGGCGCAGATCGACATCCGCACGATCATCGTCGGCAGCCCGCTGTCGAACTGGCTGGGGGCGACGGCCGGCGAACTCGGCCGGCTGATGGACAGCATGCGCGAGGCCTTGTACAGCCAGCGCGTCAGCAGCACGATCCGCGGCGCGGCGGGCCGGCTGACCCGTGTCGAGGTGGCCGCCGTCTGCCTGGCGGAAAACGAGGACGAGGCGTTCGGCTTCATCGTCCGGCCGGCCTACGCCGGCAGCGCCGGTACGCTGGCCGGCGACGATCGGACGGATCCGTCGATCCACTGAACGCGGCGCGTGTGGTCCGATCGGCAAGCCCTTGCGTGACGGAGACCGGGAAGCGATGAACGAAGTGCTCGCCAGTCCGCCGTTTGGCGAGGCGACCCTGAGCAACTGCGAACGCGAGCTGATCCACCTGGCCGGATCGATCCAGCCGCACGGCGTGCTGCTGTGCGTCGACGAGCGCAGCTTCGCGATCGTCCAGGCCAGCGCCAACGCCGGCGATTTCGTCGGCATCGCGGCCGCCGCGCTGATCGGCCGCGACATCGCCAGCGTCGGCGGCACGCTCGGGGCGCAGCTGAAGGCGCTTGATCCGGCCGGTGATCTGGCCGAGCCGCAGCCGCTGAACTGCACGGTGAGTCGGGACGGCGCCGACGTGGCGCTCGACGGCACCGTGCACCGCCATGCCGGCGGGGTGCTGATCGTTGAACTGGAACGCCGTGACGGCGCGGCCGGCTACCAATCGACCGACCCGGTCGATCACGCCGGCGTGGCGATGGCGGTCAAGCGCTTCAGCAGCGCGCCGACCATCGCCAGCCTGTCCGAAGCGGTGGTCGCCTGCGTGCGCGAGCGCACCGGCTACGACCGGGTGATGGTCTACAAATTCGATCCCGACGGGCACGGCGAAATCATTGCCGAGGCGCGCAAGCCCGATCTCGACTCGCTGCTCGGCCATCACTATCCGGCCACCGACATCCCGCAGCGCGCCCGCGAGCTGTACATCCGCAACCGCGTGCGGGTGCTGGTTGATGTCCATTACCAGCCGGTGCCGATCGAGCCGCGCCGGCTGCCGGACGGCAGCGAGCTGGACATGTCGCTGTGCCATTTGCGCAGCATGTCGCCGCTGCATCTGCAGTACCTGAAGAACATGGGTGTCACCGGCACGCTGGTGGTGTCGCTGGTCCGCGAGGGCCGCCTGTGGGGGCTGATCGCCTGCCATCACTACGCGCCGCGCTACGTGCCGTATCCGGTGCGCGCGCTGCTGGAACTGCTGGCCGAGGTGATCTCGACGCGCATCGCCGCGATCGAGAACTACGTGCAGTCCCAGGTCGAGGTGCTGGTCAAGCGGCTCGAGCTGCGGATGATCGAGGCCACCTCCACCGACGGCGACTGGCGGATGGCGCTGTTCCGCAATTCCCGCACCTTGCTGTCGCCGGTCGATGCCACCGGCGCCGCGCTGTTTCACGACGGCGAGGTGATGACCGCCGGCGACGTGCCGTCGACGCCGGATCTGCGCGCGCTGCTGGCCTGGGTGTCGGCGCAGCCGATGGAGGGCGGCGTCTACACCTGTTCGTCCGTGGTTCGGCGCAATCCGGGCTTTGCCGCACTGGCGGCCACCGCCAGCGGCGTGATGGCGGTGCCGCTGTCGCCGTCGCGGCCCGACTGGCTGATGTGGTTCCGCAAGGAACAGCCCTGCGAGTACACCTGGGCCGGCGATCCGGCCAAGCCGGTGATCAACGACGATCCGCTGACGCTGTCGCCGCGCCGCTCGTTCGCTGCCTGGTCGGAAATCGTGCGCGGCACGGCGGCGCCGTGGACCCGGGCCGAAACGGTGCTGGCCAAGGCGGTTGGTCAGACCTTGATCGACATCATCCTGCAGATCCAGGCGGTGCGGCTGCTGATCGCCCAGCACCAGCTGAACCTGGTGCGCTCGCAGGTCGGCAATTCCAAGGACCCGGTGGTGATCGCCGATCCCGAAGGCCGCATCCTCTATTCGAATGAAACCTTCCAGCGCCTGCCCGGCAGTCCCGGCGCGCAGCTGGAAACGCTGGACGATCTCGGCGGACTGTTCATCGAACCCGAGGACGTGCGCGACCACCTGCGCCGCCTGCTGCGCGAGCGCCTGCCGTGGCGCGGCGAAGCCGCACTGGTCACCGCCGGCCGGGAGGCCCTGCCGCTCGGCGTCCGTGCCGACGTGGTGCCGGGCGCCGGTGATTCGATCCTCGGCTTCATCGTCATCCTCAGCGACCTCACCACCCGCAAGCAGACCGAGTCGGCGCGCCGGCATTTCGAGACCACGCTGCTGCAGGCCGAACGCGATCTCGCCCGGGGGCCGGGCGGCACGCCGTTGCGGCAGTCCGACGACGTGATGGGCGCGATCCTGGCCAACGCCAATGTCGCGGCGATGGAGATCGCCGATGCTGCCGGCGGCGACGAGATCGCGCCGCTGCTGGAAGAGCTGGAAGCCTCCACGCAGCGGGCTGCCGCGCTCTACCGGCGGCTGCGCAGGCTCGACCGCAAGGGCTGAAGCGCCGCGAACAGCGCGGCATGGCGAGCGAAGGCGGCGACCGCTTCGTCGACCATCGTCTGTGCCTCGGCCTCGGCGAGCGGCAGTGTGTCGAGCGCCGCCCGGAATGCGGCGGCCAGCGGCCCGGCGCCCGGCTCCGGGAAGCGATGGAAGGCAACCCCGACGCCGTAGCAGTCGCCGACGATCCGGCCCAGCGGCTGGCCGCCCGCCAGGTCGCCGAGGTAGCGCACGTAGGCATGCGCACCCAGCCGCACGGCGTCCAGCGTCTGCAGGTGCGCCTGGTAGGCGTGGGCGGCCACGGTCAGCGGCAGGCGCTGCCAGTCGGGGCCATGCAGGCTTTCGAGATCGGCTTCGAGCGCCGCGCGCCGGGCCAGCCGGGGATCGCGGATCGCCTGCGGCAAGGCCGTTTCCGGCAGGCGCGCTTCTAGCACCGCGTAGATCGGGTGCAGGTTGCGCAGCAGCCGGCAGTAGTCGTGGCGGTCGAGCTGGCCGCGCAGCAGGCGGCTGATCAGCGCGCTGTCCTCGACCTCGCGGTGCCGTGCGGCAGTGGCCTGCCGCAGGCGCAGCGCCAGCATCAGTGACCGACCACCGGAAAGCTGACGGCGATCAGCCAGCCGAACAGCACGGCGTTGGCGACCGCCGCGATCAGCGGCTGGCCGGTGCGGCGGCCGATCCAGCGGCTGAAGCTGCCGAACACCACGAACAGCAGCAGCACCACCGGCACGATGATCACCAGGAAGAACAACTCGTAAGGGTTCAGCGCCACTGCCAGCAGCAGCGAGACGAGCAGCAGCAGCTTGGTCAGCAGGTAGCCGCCCGGCGCGGGCTGCGGCCCGCGGGTGATCCATTCGTCGATCACGAAGTACGGCAGCAGGCCGGCGGTCATCACCGCGATCAGCGGCCAGCGCAGCGCATGCGGCGCCACCGAGGCCACCCAGTGATCGAGCGCGTAGCCGAACGCGGCGGCGCAGGCAGTGGTCACCGTCAGCAGCACCGCCAGCGTGCGCCGATCGATCAGCCGGAGTCGGGGCAGCGGCAGGCCGCGACGGCGCAGCATCAGCGCCACCAGCAGGCCGTACAGCGCGAAGTGCATTGCCAGATAGCCGCCGAGCAGCAGTGGCAGCCAGTCGTGCGGCAGCGGCCACAGCAGCAGCGGCGTGACGATCGCCGGCAGGCCGGCATCGAGCAGCAGCGCCCGGTGCGGCAGCGCCAGGCCGTCCGGCGGATTGCGCAGCACCGGCAGCCGTGCGGCCAGCGCCCAGGCCAGCAGCATCAGCCCGCCGAACAGCAGCGCCAGCGGCCCGCCGCGGAGATCGCGCCAGTGACCGGTGACCGGTTGCAGGAAGCTGCCGGACAGCCAGTCGACCGCCGCGTCCAGCGTGTCGCGCGCGTACAGCACGCCGATGTGCTCGGCACCGCGCGCCAGCACCAGCCGGCGGGCGCTGCCATTGTCGAACTGGCCGTAGATCGGCCCGGCCTCCGGCTGGCCGCCGGCTGCCGTGCGGATGCTGGCCAGCCCCTGGCGGATCAGCTCGCCGGCTTCGAACGCGCCATCGATGATCAGCAGGTTGTGCGGCAGCCGGTCGGTGGCACGCGGGAAGAACAGCGACACCGCGATGGTTGCAGCGATCGACGGGTCCTCGATGCCGAGCCGTACCACGACGTCGGATGCCATCGAATGCCCGAGCAGTGCCAGCCGGCCGTCGCTTTCGGGACGCTTGCGCGCCATCGCCACCACCGTCCGCAAGGCCTCGACCAGCGCGGTCGACATCGCCTGCTGGTCGGCAAGGCCGCTGGCCAGCGGTCGAGGGTGGCGGCCGTGGCCAGGGAAATCGAATGTGATCGCCAGGAAGCCGGCGCGTGCCAGCGTGGTCGCCAGCGGCTGCATCAGCTGCTGCGAGCCGGCGAAACCGTGGGCGATGACCACGGTCGGCGCCGGCTCGTCGCGGTCCGGCGCGTAGATCGTGACCGGCATGTCGGCGACCTGCAGATGGCTGATGCGCAGGCCGCGCGTGGCATCCGCCAGCCGGTGCGCTGCAAACGCGATCATCAGCAGCGCCAGCACGGCGGCGGCGGCGCGCCCGCCACGCCGATCGAAACGGGACTTGGAAATCATGCGGCAGTGTCGCCGAGCGCCAGCGGCGGTCGCAACAAATGCCAGCGCGGCGAGCCGCGTTTGGTAAAGTCCGGATGACGTCCGTTTTTTCTGACACTCCGCTTCCAGGATCGCCGCGCATGCCACTGCCGTTCCCGTTTTCGGCCATCGTCGGCCAGGAAGAAATGAAGCTGGCGCTGCTGATCGCGGCGGTCGAACCGGCGATCGGCGGCGTCATGGTGTTCGGCGATCGCGGCACCGGAAAGTCGACGGCGGTGCGCGCGCTGGCCGCGCTGCTGCCGCCGATGGAAGCGGTGATCGGCTGCCCGTACCACTGCGCGCCGGACGATGGCTCGGATGCCTGCAAGGCCAGCCTCGACCGGCTCGGCAGCGCGAAGAAGAAGACCCACAAGGTGCCGGTGCCGGTCGTCGATCTGCCGCTCGGCGCGACCGAGGACCGCGTGGTCGGCGCGCTTGATCTGGAAAAGGCGCTGGCCCAGGGCACCAAGGCCTTCGAGCCGGGCCTGCTGGCGCGCGCCAATCGCGGCTTTCTGTATGTCGACGAGGTCAACCTGCTTGAAGACCATCTGGTCGACCTGCTGATCGACGTCGCCGCCAGCGGCGAGAACGTGGTCGAGCGCGAAGGCCTGAGCGTCCGTCATCCGGCGCGCTTCGTGCTGGTCGGCAGCGGCAATCCCGAGGAAGGCGAGCTGCGCCCGCAGCTGCTCGACCGTTTCGGCCTGTCGGTGGAGGTATCGACGCCGACCGATCTGCAGGCACGGATCAGCGTCGTGCGCCGTCGCGATGCCTTCGAGCGCGACCGCGCAGCGTTCATCGCCGAATGGAAGGCGGAGGACGACAAGGTGCGGCGGCGCATCGTCGCTGCCCGCAAACGGCTGCCGGACGTGCAGGTGCCGGATGCCGTGCTCGAACGCGCGGCGGAGCTGTGTCTGGCGCTCGGCACCGATGGCTTGCGCGGCGAGCTGACCCTGATGCGCGCCGCCCGTGCGCTGGCCGCGCTGGAGGGCGATGCGGTGGTCGGCGATGCCCACCTGAAGCGCATCGCCGCGCCCAGCCTGCGCCACCGCTTGCGCCGCAATCCGCTCGACGACGCCGGCTCGACCAGCCGCGTCGAACGCGCGGTCGGCCAGCTGTTCGGCGCGTGATCCGCAAGCCCCGATGACCGCCGACGCGGACCCGGCGCGTGGCCGCGACGCGCTGTCGGCGGCGGCGCTGTTCGCGGTCGATCCGCAGGCGCTTGGCGGTGTCGCGATCCGGGCGCTGGCCGGACCGGTCCGCGATCAATGGCTGGCGCTGCTGTGCGGCTGGCTGCCGCCTGAACAGCCGTGGCGGCGGGTGCCGCTGAACATCGCCGATGGTCGCCTGCTCGGCGGGCTGGATCTGTCCGCGACCCTGTCGGCCAGCCGGCCGATCGCCGAGCGCGGCCTGCTTGCCGAAGCCGATGGCGGCGTGCTGCTGCTGACGATGGCGGAGCGCCTCAGCGCCGGCACCGTCGCCCGGCTGGCGGCGGTGCTCGATGACGGCGAACTGCGCCTGGCCCGCGACGGCATTGCCGCGACGGTGCCGGCGCGGGTCGCGGTGATCGCGCTTGACGAAGGCATCGAGGCTGACGAGGGGCTGGCCGCACCGCTGCTCGATCGCCTCGCGTTCCGGCTCGATCTCGACGGCCTGCGGCGGCTCGATACGGCGGCGCTCGGCATCGAGGTTGAAAGCCTGGCTGCAGCGCGGGCAAGGCTGCCGAACGTCGAGCTGCCGGACGCGGTGATCGCGGCACTCACGGCCACTGCCGAACAGCTCGGGATCGCGTCATTGCGGGCGATCTGGCTGGCGACTCGCGCTGCCCGGGCCGCTGCCGCGCTCGACGGCCGCGACGTCGTGACCGACGCCGACGGCGCGATCGCCGCCCGGCTGGTGCTGGCGCCGCGCGCGACGCGGTTGCCGGCCACCGAGCCGCCGCCCGATTCGGATCAAGCGCCGCCGCCGGACGAGCCGGACCAGCCGGCGCCAGCGGATGCGCCACCAACGCCGCCCGAGCGCGACACCGACACGGAGGAGGACGCTCCGCCGCTCGCTGCTGACACGCCGCTGCAGGACCTGCTGCTGGCGGCGGCCACCGCCGCCATTCCGCCGGGTCTGCTGGCGCAGCTGAAGGCCGGCGCGCAGGCCGGCAAGGCGAGGGCGGCGGGCAAGTCCGGCGCCTTGCAGAAGGCGGCGGCACGCGGCCGGCCGGCCGGTTCGCGGCGCGGCGAGCCGCGCGCCGGCCAGCGGCTGGCGCTGATCGACACCCTGCGGGCGGCCGCACCCTGGCAGCGCCTGCGGCGGGCGGAGCTTGATGCCCGTGCCGGTGCGCCCGCATCCCGACCGCTTTCCCGGGGGGAGGCGGGCTTGCCGTCGGCAAGCGCGCCGCGCGTGCTGGTGCGCCGCGAGGATTTTCACGTCACCCGGCTCGAACAGCGGCGCGAGACCACGACCCTCTTCGTCGTCGATGCCTCGGGTTCCTCAGCGCTGAACCGGCTCGCTGAAGCCAAGGGCGCAGTGGAACTGCTGCTGGCCGATTGCTACGTGCGCCGCGACCGCGTGGCGGTGATCGGCTTCCGTGGCGCCAGCGCCGAACTGCTGCTGCCGCCGACGCGCTCCCTGGTGCGCGCCAAGCGCAGCCTGGCCGGCTTGCCCGGCGGCGGTGGCACGCCGCTGGCAACGGCGCTGGATGCGGCGGCCGAACTGGCCGATGCGATCCGCCGGCGCGGCGAGACGCCGGGCATCGTGCTGCTGACCGATGGCCGCGCCAACATCGGCCGCGACGGCAAGCCGGGCCGGGCGCAGGCCGAGGCCGACGCCAGCGCCGCCGCCCGGCGGCTGGCGGCCGCCGGACATGCGACGCTGTTCGTCGATACGTCGCCGCGCGCGCAGCCGGCGGCGGCAAAGCTCGCCGCCGAGCTGCGGGCGCTGTACCTGCCGCTGCCGTTCGCCGACGCGCGGTCGCTGTCGGCGGCGGTGAAGGCAGTCCATGCAACGGGCAGGGAACGAGGATGAATCCGGATATCGAGGACTGGGCGCGGCGGGCGATGCAGCGCTGGCCGAACGTGCCGCACCTGTATGGCTGGCTGCGGCTGGATCGCCGTGGCCGCTGGCTGATTCGCGGCGAGCTGATCACCCGGCCGCAGATCATCGAGACGATCGCGGCCAACTACGCGGTCGACGCGCGCGGCTGCTGGTACTTCCAGAACGGGCCCCAGCGCGGCTATCTGGCGCTGGATGCCGCACCGCTGATTTTGAGCGCGCCGGCAGCCGGTGATGCGCTCGACACGCATCTCGGCAAGCCGGCCGGCGCGGTGTCGCGTGCGGCGCTCGACGAGGGCGGCGGGCTGTGGCTGGTCACCGCGCGTGGCCCTGGCTGGCTGGCCGATCGCGATCTCGACTGGGCGCTGGACCGGCTGTCGACGATCGACGGCGAATCCGTCGAGGCGACGCTGGCAGCGGCGCTGGCGCAGCGTTCCGGCACGGCGACCCGCCTGCAACTGCGGCTGGAAGCTCGTAGCGTGCCGGTCGAGCGCATCGACGAGGCCGACATCGCCGGCGAGTTCGGCTTCGTCCGCGAACCGACCGCCAGCACGCCGTAGCGACGCCGGCGGCGGCACGCGCGTCGCGCCGCATTTCCGTCGCGCTTTCTCGGCGCTGTCCCGGCCCGGTGGCGACAGATTCCCGGCGCGGCCCGGATATCCGCCGCAAGCCGCTGACGACGAACGACATTCCGCCGCGCTGACGGCGTGGCACATGGCTTGCTCCCGGGCTTGCAACCGCAAGACCCGATTCCCCAGGAGCCGTCCATGTCCGCAGCAGCCGAAGCCCCGAAAGCGCCCAGCAGCAAGAAAGCCCTGCTGATCCCGATCATCGGCGCGGTGGTGGCGACGGCGGCGATCACCGGCGGCGCGATGTACTTCCTGATGCCGTCGGCGAAGCCGGCCCGGCACGCCAAGGCGGATGGCGATGCCGCCGCCGCCGAACATGGCGCGGCCGATGAAGCGGCTGCGTCGGCCGAGGACGAGGGCAGCGGCGAGGAGGCGGCAGCCGAAGGCGAGGGCGGCCATGACGGCAAGAAGGCCGCGTCGGCGATCTACTACCCGATGACGCCGTCGTTCGTCGTCAACATCGGCGACAGCGACGCCTCCCACTTCCTGCAGATCGAAATGCAGGTGCGGGCCAAGAATGCCGCCGCCACCGACGCGCTGAAGCTGCACGACCCGCAGATCCGCAATGCACTGCTAATGCTGCTGGGTGCGCAGACCGTGGCCGAGGTCAATTCCCGTGAAGGCAAGGAAGCGCTGCAGAAGAAGGTGCTCGCCGAGATCCAGCGAATCCTGAAGGCGGAAACAGGCAAGAACGGCGTCGACGCCGTGTACTTCACCAGCTTCGTCATGCAGTAAGCCCGTCACCGCGCCCGGAGCCCGCCATGCAGGATCTGCTTTCCCAGGACGAGATCGACGCGCTGCTCAACGGGGTCGACAGCGGCTCGGTGGCTACCGAAGCGCCGCCGCCGGTGCCCGGCGAAGCGCGCAGCTACAACTTCGCGACCCAGGACCGCATCGTCCGCGGCCGCCTGCCGACGTTGGAGATGATCAACGAGCGCTTCGCGCGCCTGTTCCGGATCGGTCTGTTCAACATGCTGCGCCGTTCGCCGGAGCTGTCGGTGGTCGGCATCGAGATGGCCAAGTTCAGCGAATACACCCATTCGCTGTTCGTGCCGACCAGCCTGAATCTGGTGCGGGTCAAGCCGCTGCGGGGCACGGCGCTGTTCATCTTCGAGCCGCGCCTGGTCTATTCGGTAGTCGAGAACTTCTTCGGCGGCGACGGCAAGATCCACACCCGCATCGAAGGCCGCGAGTTCACGCCGACCGAAATGCGCGTGGTACAGCTGCTGCTCCGGCAGGCATTTTCCGACCTCAGCGAAGCCTGGTCGCCGGTGATGGACATGGAGTTCGAGTACATGAACTCCGAAGTCAATCCGCACTTCGCGAACATCGTCAGCCCGTCGGAAATCGTCGTCGTGTCGCGCTTCAAGATCGAGCTTGAAGGCGGCGGCGGCGATCTGCACATCACGTTTCCGTATTCGATGATCGAGCCGATCCGCGATCAGCTCGACACCGGCCTGCAGTCCGATCGCGTCGAGAAGGACGAGCGCTGGAGCCTGGCGCTGCGCGAGCAGTTGCAGGAAGCCGAAGTCGAGATCGGCAGCCAGCTCGGCAGCCTGTCCTTGAGCCTGCGTCAGCTGCTGCAGCTGAAACCCGGCGATGTGTTGCCGATGAACCTGCCGAAGACCATCGACCTGTGTGTCGAGGAGATGCCGGTATTCCGCGGCAGCTTCGGCGTATCGCACGGCAAGAACGCCGTGAAGATCACCGAAGTGATCCGCCGCGGCCCGCGCAGTGCCGCTGTCCACTGATTGTTCCGTTCTCCACTTCCAGACTCCACCGCCCAGGACCCGCCGATGACCGCCGCCACCAACACCCCCGGTAACCCGCCCGGTGCCGCCAAGGACTACGCCCGCGCCAGCTTCGACAACCTGGAAGGCGCGGCCGCCGTGGCGACCGGTGACTTCAATCTCGACGTGATTCTCGATGTCGCCGTGACCCTTTCGATGGAAGTCGGCCGCGCCCGGATTCCGATCCGCAACCTGCTGCAGCTCAACCAGGGTTCGGTCGTCGAGCTTGAACGCGCGGCCGGCGAGCCGCTCGACATCTACGTCAACGGCACCCTGATCGCCCACGGCGAAGTGGTGGTGGTCAACGAAAAGTTCGGCGTGCGCCTGACCGACGTGATCAGCCCGGCCGAACGTATCCGCAAGCTCAAGTAAGCCCTGAACCCGCGCGACCGACGATCTGCCCGACGATGAACACACCTGCTGCCGCCAGCACCGCATCGACCTTGCCCGGCTTCGGCCAGATGGCGCTGTCGCTGCTGGTGGTGCTGGGCCTGATCTTCGTGCTCGCCTGGGGCCTGCGGCGTCTGCAGGGCTTGCGCGCGGGTGGCAGCGCTTCCCTGCGCATCCACGGCGGCTTGCAGGTAGGCGCCAAGGAAAAGGTGCTGCTGATCGAAGCCGGCGGCCAGCATCTGCTGATCGGCGTATCGGCTGGCGGCGTCAGCACGCTGCACGTCTACGCCGAGCCGCCGGCGATGCCGGCCAGCGGCGACGGCGCGCCGGAACTGCCGCCGTTCGCGGTGGCCTTCCGCGAAGCGCTGAAGAAATCGCTGGGGCAGAAATCATGAACGTTGGCCGGGATACCGCGATGCCCTCCAGCAGCCGTCAGTCTGTCCCGCAGCGTTCCCGTGCCGGCATGGCCCGCGGACTGGCAGCCCTGCTGCTCGCGCTGCTGCCGGTCGCCGATGCCTTCGCGCAGGGCGGTGGCCTGCCGGCGCTGAATGTCAGTCCGGCACCGGGCGGCGGGCAGAGCTACTCCCTGAGCCTGCAAGTGCTGTTGATGATGACGGCGCTCACCTTGCTGCCGGCGGCCCTGCTGGCGATGACGGCGTTCACCCGCATCGTCGTCGTGCTCGGCCTGCTGCGGCAGGCGCTCGGCACCGGCGGCACGCCGTCGAACCAGATTCTCGTGGGACTGGCGCTGTTTCTGACTTTGTTCGTGATGCAGCCGGTGTTCGAGCGGGTCTACACCGATGCGGCCAAGCCGTACCTGGATGGCCAGATGCAGTTCGAGCCGGCGCTGGCGGCGGCGGCCAAGCCGATTCGCGGCTTCATGATGGCCCAGACCCGCGAGGCCGACCTGATGACCTTCGCGAAGATCGCCGGCAACGACGGCCCGTACGCTGATCCCGATTCAGTGCCGTTCGCGGTGCTGGCAGCCTCGTTCCTGACCAGCGAACTGACCACCGCATTCCAGATCGGCTTCCTGCTGTTCATCCCGTTCGTGGTCATCGACCTCGTGGTGGCCAGCGTGCTGATGAGCCTCGGCATGATGATGCTGAGCCCGGTGATCATCTCGCTGCCGTTCAAGCTGATGCTGTTCGTGCTGGTCGACGGCTGGGCGCTGGTGATGGGCACCTTGGCGTCGAGCTTCGTGATGCCGTCCTGATGGGACGCGTCGTTAGTGCGGGTTCCAGCGCCGTCAAAGAAGGTCTGCTCGGAGGAGATTCATCGCAGCTGAATGTGCCACAGCAGTCATATGAGATTCACCCATTGACACCGCTCCATTCTCCTGCGCGCCAAAATATTTTGTTTCGCGGTTCAGAAGACGCCGGCAGTTATGCCCGGAGATCGCTGCTTCATTGGCAATGAGCGTCTCGTTTTCGAGTTGTATTGCGAATCGAAAGTATTCTCTTCCAAAGCATAATCGCATGAAGAATGAAAGTTATGCCAAAAAGGATAAATATAAAAATAATTGGAGCATCAAATATGATAGCCAAAAAACAGCTTATGAAAAAGAAATACGAGCTGCAATTTATAGTCATTTTATGCCACTAACAGAGTTTCGTATAAAGAAAGATCTGTTCCCAAACTAGCTCCGCTGCCCCAACCAGTAACAATTTTGTATCTGACCCCAATTCCCTGACGCGCATCTGTGAAAATCATGAGATTTGTAAGACTTTGCCGCGCTCAGGTGTTGTCGTAATTCTTTAGTGATTTAAAAGGCCTCGGAAATCATCGTTTTAGATGGCGTACAATAAATTTGTGCACGGCTTTGTTTTTCTTGTATGTATAAACACAAGAAAAAAGAAAGTTGCATAGAAAAAGATTTCGAAAATTATCTTATGCATTTTGCAAAATAAGATCACACAGGTTATAGGAAATAATAAAACAATAAAACGTCCGCAATTTCTATACAGAAAGTTCATTATTGTCGACATTTTGAAAATCCTGTTTGACCAAAATTTACGCTTGCACTAGTCCCTGATTCTGATCTGCTATGTACGCGTCTCGCACCTGGAGAATTTTTTATCGACGGCGGGTGCAACGAATTTTATCTAACCCCAATTCCTCGCGTCGCGGAGTTCTGCTTCGATTCAACCGGTTTGTGCTTTAGCCGTCAATGGATCGCGACCAGCCGACGATTCTTCTGTATGAGTAAGCAGCAATTGAAGAAGAAATTAATAAGGGAAAATACGCTTCAAAATACCAAAAACCTCCACTCATGGGGTGAACAATAATCCCGGCTATACAAAGTATATATCCGCAAATCGTTATCGCAACGATTGAGTACTTCAAGAAATTCGACATTGGCGCAAGCTTCTTTTGTTGGCTTAAATATGCCATGCGCGCATGAATTGCTACCATAATGATGAGAGCAACGAGGCCGTTGAACAATAATGTAAAATTCATTTGCATAATGACAGGGTACAGCCAGAGAAATTGAAAATCAGACGCTGAGAATATTTCTTTCGGAGCTTCTTTATCGGTTTTCATGTTGAGCAGGTGCAGATTAGAAATCTGCTTTCATCGGGCTGCATATCGGTATATTTTTGATTTGCTTAATAAAATCATGTGCAATTAAGGAAGAAGGAGTTTTTCTCCAGCGCTTAAACCCATTGTTCTTTGAAAACGAAAATGCACAGGATAAGAATAAAACCAAAGCCCATGTCGGTTTGGTATTCGGCACCAACATGACTGCAGTACATAACGGCATGTTCCACAATTTCGATATCTTTTCCAGTTGATCGTGCGCTTTACTTTTGTTTGTCATCGTTAGAAATAATTTGGGATTGACAAAGGCAAGATCTATTTTCGGGAGCGATTAAGCTTCGTCGGTCATTGCAGACAGTGTCAACACACGATGGTCTGGTAAATGCGATTTCGATCTTTTTTCGGAAGTGCTAGCAAAAAAAAAGAAAAGTACGAATGTTCACGCGGTTAGCCTTCTAAAGCGATCGTCGTCGGCATCACTAAGCAGCGTGGTCGACCCCGGTTCCACCGCGTCACATTTCCGTCACGCTATGCGCTGCTGCCGTCGAGCACGGCGATTGCAAGCGAGCAAGCATCCGAACTGCGGCTTGCTCCCATGACCCCTGAAACCGTCCTCACCATTGGCAGCCAGGCCTTGCAGCTGGTGCTGATGCTGGCCGCGCCGCTGCTGTTGACAGCGCTGGCCGTCGGCGTGGTCATCGGCGTGTTCCAGGCGGCGACCCAGATCAACGAGCAGACGCTGAGCTTCATCCCGAAGCTCGCCGCCTGTGCGGCGGTGATCGTCATTGCCGGCCCGTGGATGCTGGGTCTGCTGGTGGAGTACACCAAGCGGCTGTTCGAAAGCATTCCGTCGCTGCTGCACTGACGCGGCGGGCCGCAGATGACCTTCACCGATGCCCAGCTGATCGCCTGGCTCCAGGCCTGGTTCTGGCCGATGGTGCGGATTGGCGGTGTGCTGGCCACCGCGCCGGTGCTGGGCGGCCGCGTGGTGCCGGTGCGCATCCGCGTGGTGCTGATGGTGCTGCTGACCCTGGTGCTGGCGCCGCTGCTGCCGCCGGCACCGGTCATCGAAACCTTCAAGGCCGACTGGTGGCTGCAGGTCGGCCAGCAGCTGCTGATCGGCGTGGCGATGGGCTTCGTGCTGATGGTGGTCTTCGAAGCCGTGGTGCTGGCTGGCGAGCTGATTTCCTATGGCATGGGCCTGTCGTTCGCCCAGCTGGTCGATCCGCTCCGAGGTGCCGGCACGCCGGTCGTGGGTCAGCTGCTGATGGTGATGGCGACCCTGCTGTTCCTGTCGGTCGGCGGTCATCTGCGGCTGATCGAGGCGCTGGCGGCCAGTTTCCAGAGCATGCCGGTGGGTGGTCATGGGCTGGATGCCGATGCCTTCTCGATGCTGGCCCGCTGGGGCGCAAACCTGTTCGTCGGCGGCGTGCAGATCGCGTTGCCGGTGATGATCGCGCTGCTGCTGGTCAACCTCGCGTTCGGCGTGATGAGCCGGTCGGCGCCCGCGCTGAGCGCGTTGTCGGTCGGCTTCCCGATCGCGCTGGCAGCCGGTCTGGTGCTGCTGAGCTACAGCCTGCCGACGCTGGCGGCGGTGCTCGACCACCTGCTTGATCTGGCCTTCGCGCTGATCGCGGAACTGCTGCGGAGCCCGGGCAGTGTCTGACAGCGCCGAAGAAAAAACCTTACCCGCTACCGAGAAGCGCAAGCGCGAAGCGCGCGAGCGCGGCCAGCTGCCGCGCTCGCGCGAGCTGTCGACGGCGGTCGTGATGGGGGCCGGTGCGGCGCTGATGATCGGCTTCGGCAACACGCTCGGCAGCCGTGCGCTGAGCTTCATGCAGAACGCGCTGCGCTTCGATGCCGCCAGGCTCGACGATCCGTCGCGGCTGCCGGCGGCGATCGGCGAAGCGATGCTGGCCGGCCTGCTGATGGTTGCCCCGATCATGTTCGCCACCTTCTTCGCGGCACTGGTGGCGCCGATGCTGATCGGCGGCTGGAATCTGAGTTCGAAGGCGCTGCAGCCGGATTTCAGCCGGCTCAATCCGATCACCGGCCTGGGCCGCATGTTCTCGACCAACAGCCTCGTCGAGCTGGCCAAGAGCATCGCCAAGTTCCTGATCGTCGGCCTGATCGCCGGTATCAGCTGGTGGGGTTCGCGCGGCGAACTGCTGGGCCTGGGCGTGGAACCGTCAACCCAGGCAATCGGCCACGGCGTCGGGCTGGTGGCGTCGACGTTCGTCTGGATGTGTGCCGCACTCGGCCTGATCGCCTTCATCGACGTGCCCTGGCAGCTGTGGAGTTATGCCAAGCAGCTGAAGATGTCGCGCCAGGAGATCAAGCAGGAATACAAGCAGAGCGAAGGCAGCCCGGAGGTCAAGGGCCGCATCCGCCGCCTGCAGGCGGAGCTGTCGCAGCGGCGGATGATGGAGAAGGTGTCGAGCGCCGACGTCATCGTCACCAATCCCACGCACTACGCGGTGGCGCTGAAGTACACGGCTGGCAAGAACCGGGCGCCGGTGGTGGTCGCCAAGGGCGTCGACACGGTGGCGGCGGCGATCCGCGAACGCGCCGCCGAGCACCGTATTCCGCTGGTCGAAGCGCCGCCGCTGGCCCGCGCGCTCTATCGCGGCTGCGATCTGGACGAGGAAATCCCGGCCCGGCTCTATGCGGCCGTCGCCCAGGTGCTGACCTATGTTTTCCAGCTTCGCGCCTGGCGCGGCGGCGAGCGGCCGACGATTCCGAAGGTCGGCGACGTGCCCGGCGGCGAGCCGGACCCGGCGCCGCCCGCTGCCTGAGCGTCGTCGTTGCCGCAGGCAGCGCGCTTCAGCGGGTGCCGAAGAGCCGGTCACCGGCGTCGCCGAGGCCCGGCACGATGTAGCCGTGTTCGTTCAGGCCGTCGTCGATCGCGGCGGTGTAGACCGGCACGTCCGGGTGCTGGCGGTGGAAGTTGCCGAGGCCTTCCGGGCAGGTCAGCAGGCAGACGTAGCGGATCGAGCGCGGCCGGCATTGCTTCAGCCGGTCGACGGCCGCGATCGCCGAATTGCCGGTGGCGAGCATCGGGTCGAGCACGATGGCGTCGCGCTCGCGCATGCCGGACGGCATCTTGAAGTAGTACTCGACGGCGCCGAGCGTCTTCGGGTCGCGATACAGGCCGATGTGGCCGACGCGGGCGCCGGGCACCACGCTGCGCATACCGGTCAGAAAGCCGAGGCCGGCGCGCAGGATCGGCACCAGCACGAACTTCTTGCCGTCGATCAGACGCGACGCCATGGTCGCCAGCGGCGTCTCGATCTCCACCGTGTGCATCGGCATGTCGCGGGTCAGCTCGTAGGCCATCAGCGCTGACACCTCGTCGAGCAGGCGCGTGAAGCTGCTGACGCTGGTGGCCTTCTTCCGCAGCAGGGTCAGCTTGTGCTGGACCAGCGGATGGTCGATCAGGTGCACGGTGCCGGCGGTCATCGGCGGCGGTCCTCGGGCCAGGGATGGTTCAGAACACGGTGCCGTCGCTGACGATGTTCAGCGGCGGCAGGCCGCCGCGCCGTTCGGCGGCCAATGCGCGGCCGGCGGCCCAGGTGCCGCCTTCCAGCACGCAGGCCAGCGGCAGTTCTTCGCGACTGCGGCCGAGCAGGGCGCGCACCCGGTCGGCGATGACATCGAGCAGGTGTACGGTCAGTGCCCGCCATTCGACGATCAGCGTGTCGCTGGCCCGCCACGGCTGCTCGGCCAGCGGCGGATCGCGCAGGTTCAGCACGCCGCTGTCGATCAGCAGGCCGCCGTTGCGGTATTCGGCGAGGCCGGTCAGCGCTTCGCGGCCGTTGACCGTGATGCCGGCCCATTCGAACGGCTCGAACAGCGAATAGGTCAGCCACTGGCTGAGATTGTGGAAGGGCATCCAGCCGCTGCCGTAGCCGCGGCCGCCGGCCAGCGGATGCGGCCAGACATCGCCGAGCGCGACGCCCGCCAGCCGGTTGCCGGCCAGCCAGATGTCGCTGCTGTGGTCGAGCACGGCGCGCAGCAGCGCGCTGGCGTCGATCTCGCGCCGCCGGCCGTGATCGGTCAGCAGGTCGAACAGGCCGCCCGGCCGGGCATCGGCGCCGAAGGCCTGCGGTTGCGCCAGCAGCGTCTGGCCGAGACGGCGCAGCAATTCGACGCGGCCATCGAGGCCGACCAGCGGATTGTCGGCATTCACCTGGAACAGTGCGGCCAGCCGGCCGGCATCGAACTGCTGCAGCGCCGCGCCATCCACCCGCAGCGGCTGCGCCGGGTCGGACGAGAACGCGCCGGCCATGAACGCGCGGAAGCTGGCCACTGCCAGGCCTTCCGAGCGGCTGCAGCAGTGCGCGCCATCGCGGTAGCGCCACTGCGGCCCGGCGCCGGCATCGAGCAGCACGGCGACGATCGCCAGGTCGATGCGGCTGCGGGCCTGCTCGTCGGGATCGCGGCCGGCCAGCGCGGCATCCAGTTCGGCGGCGCGGTCGACGCCGCCGGCCTCGAAGTGCCGCCAGCGGCTGTGATACGGAATGGCCAGCGTCGGGTAGCGCGTCCGGGTGATCTCGGCAACGGTCTGTGCGGCCCATTCGAGGCGCGATCCGTCGAACTGCCAGTACGGCGACTGGGCATCGGCGACGGCGACCGAGATGGTCCGCGCCCGGGCCCGGATCGTCGCCGGATCGCGCAGGCCGTCGATGGCCGCGTTCACAGGCGGCGCCCGCCAAGGTGGTCGACCTGCGGCCGGCGCCGCTGCGCATCGGCTTCGCCCCGGCGGATCGCCAGCCGCTCGGCAGTGCCGGCCAGCGGGTGCGAGTTGAGCGGCATAGGGCGCGCCTGAGCGGTTCCTGTTGGTGCGAGCATCGCAACGGCACTCCTGTCGTGGGCAGCGGCAGCCGGGCGCTGATCGAAGATGGCGCACGCGCGGGTGCGCTGCGGATGCTGAGCAGCTTCCGTGCCGGCCACGCCGGTGCGCGGCGCAAAACCCCGGTTTTCCGGGCCAGTCGCCGGTATTCGGCGGCGTCATGCGCCGCCGCCGCGCGCGGCCGGCGGACGGCGCAGCGCCACTTCCGGCATCCTTCCGCCCTGTGAAGCAGCCGGAAAGCCGTTGCCGATCAGGGTGGTGGGCGCGTTTGTTGCTACCGTTGCAACCTGTCGCCCAGTTCATGAACAACAAGACCGCTTGCGCGGTCAAAGCCGGCGGGCGTCCAAGCCCGCACGACAACAAATGCGGTACAGCTCAGGAAGTGATGAATGAATGGATTGATGAAGGATGCCGGGAGCTTCGCTGCCCGCAAGGGCCGTGGCGCTGCCGGTGCCTTGCTGGCGCTCGCGGTGCTGGCCATGGCCGGCTGCGCGGACGACTCCGACAACCTGGTGCCGCCCGATGAACCCGGCGTGCCGGTGGTGTACGGCATTCGCGGCGGCTCGGAACTGATCCGCTTCCTGCCCGAAGATCCCGCCACCGTTGCCCGGATCGGCGCCATCAGCGGCCTCGGCGCCGGCGAAACGGTGCTCGGCATCGATTTCCGGCCATCGGACCGCCAGCTCTACGCCGTGACCAGCAGCAGCCGGGTGCTGATCGTCGACCCGGCGACCGCCATCGCCTCGCCGATCCAGCCGATCACCGGTGACGGCACGGCGCTGACGGCGCTGCGCTACGGCCTGGACTTCAACCCGGTGGCCGACGCGCTGCGGATCATCGGCGACGACGGCCTGAACCTGCGGGTGCCGTCGGCCGCGCTGGTGTCGCCGCCGCCGGCGACGCCGGTCAATGCCGTGGTCGACGGCCGGATGGGCTATCTGCGCGGCGTCACCGCAGCGGCCTATACCAACCCGGAAAGCGGCGCGGGCACCACGCTGTTCGTGATCGACGCCGATACCGACACGGTATTCACCCAGGAAGCCAATGTCGGACGCCTGACACAGGTCGGCAGCCTCGGCGTCGACGCGACGGCGATCAATGGCTACGACATCTACCAGGCCGGCCTCGCCAACGAGCATTACGCGCTGCTGACCACGGCTACCGGCCCGGCGATCTACCGGATCAATCCGCTGACCGGCGCCGCGACGCCGTTCTCGGCGACGCTGCCGGATGCCGATTACCGCGGCATGGTCGTGGTCAACGACGATCGCCTGCAGCGCGATGGCGCCCGCACCTTCGGGCTGCTGACCCGCACGCCGTCCGGCGATGTGGTGGTCGGCTTCCGGCTCAGCGCGCTGAACGGCGTGCTGACCGACGGGCCGATCAGCCTGCCGGTCAACGGGCTGGACGATGCCGAGCATCTGGTGGGCATCTCCGAGCGCACCACACCGATGGGCGGTGCCAGCAACGGCGGCTACGGCGTGACCGACCGCAACCGGGTGGTGGGCCTGCCGATCGAGAACCTCGAAGGCGGCTTCGCCACCGCGTTCATCACCGCGCGGCCGATCGGCACGCTGAGCACGTCGCTGGCGGGCAGCCGGTTCGGCGTCGACTTCAATCCGCGTGCCGACCTGCTGCGGATCGTCAGCGACAGCGGCCAGAACCTGCGCGTGAACCTGCAGGAAGGCCGGGTGATCGCCGACGCGCCGAGGGCGGCTGCCTTCGCCTTCGTCGATGGCACCACGCGGACCGTCGCGCCGGCACCGCAGATCGTCGCCACCGCCTACCGGGCGGCGCCGATCGGCGGCAGTTTCCAGTTCGCGATCGACGCCTCGAACAGCGCACTGGTGCGGGTGGCGGTGCCGAACGATGGCGCGCTGGTGGCGGTCGGTCCGCTTGGCGTCAGCCTGCCGGCCAGCGAGGCTGGCGCTGCCGAGCAAAGCTTCGATATCGCCGGCGGCTCGGACCAGTTCGTCTACGCATCGCTGCGCGGCACCGGCAGCCTGCTGTCGACGCTGTACCGGATCAACCTGGGCACCGGTGCCGCCACCGCGATCGGGCCGATCGGCAGCAGCGGCGTGGTCAATGCCATCAGCATCCGGCTGCAGTAAGTCCTGGCTGCCGCTGCTGGACCCGGCCGGTCGCCGCTGACCGGTCCGGGATCGAAGCCACGGCCACGACTATCGCCCGCCGGATTTCCGCTCCGCTATCCAACCGCATCCTGATGGACGCCGACCTGCAGAACCCGTCGATTGCCCACGTCATCCAGCTGGCAGTGGCGCCGGTATTCCTGCTGACCGGCGTCGCCGCCTTCATCGGCGTGATTTCCAACCGCCTCGGCCGCATCGTCGACCGGGCGCGGGACATCGAGAAGCTGCTGCTCAGCGCGTCGCCGGCGCGCACCGAGGCGCTGCGCACGACGCTGCGCAATCTTGCTAAGCGGGCGCGGCTGGCCAACCGGGCGCTGAGCCTGTGCGTCTGCTGCGCGGTGCTGATCTGCGCCGACATCGTCGTGCTGTTCGTTGGCACCTTGGCCGGCGAGCGCTTCGGCTCGATCGTCGCCGTGGTGTTCGTGCTGGCGATGCTGGCGCTGATCGCAGCGCTGCTGCTGTTCCTGCGCGAGGTCTACCTGGCCACGCGCTTCCTGCGCATCGACGCCTCCGAGGTCTATGCGCCGGAGTCGTCGACGCCGCCCAAGCCGGGCAGCGACAGCGCCTGAAACGCGCGCGGTGCCGGGCCGGTGGCGCGGACGGCGGAAGCAGAAGCAACTGCGGCGAGCCGGGGCCGGGCCCCGGCGCGCCCCCGTGGCCGCCGCCATGTC